>CAZQTE010000320.1:0-7119 GCA_964595615.1 uncultured Saprospiraceae bacterium | reverse complement strand
GAATTGTTTATGATTTTTATGATTTATTATGTCTCAGACGTGCTGAAACATAATAAATCATAAAAATCATACAAAATCTGTGTCAAATACTTATAGTTCTTGGTAAGTCATACTTGAATAGAAAACTTCGTACAGCTCTAATTCCTTATCATTTATTATTATTTTCTCGTGGTGCTACTAACAGCTTAAAAGATTCAAAAAACTTATCAGAGTCTGAGTTTACGTTCTTTTCCTTCCAAGAAATCGTCTTTAACTCATAAAATCGATTGTCTACCAGCCAAGCTTTAGATTTGATAACAGCTTTATTATCTAAATAGTCTATTCTCCAAAAATAACCTGGAAAGCCTATCAATTCTTCGTAGCTTTTATACACCAAAGTACCACGAACAGATTTTGCAGCTGACTCTGTGGTATTTATAAAAAACTCTTCAATAAGTTCTGTACTATCTGAATTAATTCCGTCCTCTGGTAAGTCATAATAAATCACTGAAAAGAACAAATTATCAGCTGTTTCATCCTCTGCTTGCCAATAGAAAGTATGATGAGGAACAGCACCAATAGCAGTTTGCATGGTATCAACTTTCTCTGTCAAAACACCAGGCGTTTCAACCTGAAAACGGCCTTCATAAGAACGTAATTCTTCCCATTTTGTAGTAGAAAAAATTGTGAATAGTGATGTTAACGCTATAAAAAGAAGTGATTTCATTTATTTTATTTATGAGAAAGACGCAAGAGTCAAGCAAATTGAACAAGCATCAGTAAGAAATTCAACATAAAGACACACATCCGTCCTTTTTGGTTGTAGACAAAGCATAAAAAATATTCATTTCAAGTCATAAAAAACGGTTAATTATTCCATCTTTGCGGTGAATTTTAATCAATCAAAGCTACATGAATAAAGAATTAGAATTTTTAACTAACCTTTTCAACGCAGAGGCGCAGTCTATCAATGTTTTTATATTTTTATTTCAAATATTAATTTGTGCTATTTTGTGCTTAGCTATTGCCTTTTTCTATACGAAATTTGGCAACTCTTTGTCTAACCGTCGCGCCTTAGCTAAAAACTTTTTACTTATCGGTGTCACGACGATGATTATCATCACTATAGTCAAATCATCATTACAATTATCCTTGGGATTAGTAGGAGCTTTATCTATCGTGCGTTTCCGTACAGCAATAAAAGACCCCGAAGAATTAGCCTATTTTTTCATAGTCATCGCTGCGGGTTTAGGGATTGGCGCAGGACAAATTTTAGTAACGATTGTTGGAGTTCTAACCTTATGTTTATTAGTTTTCATAGTTAATAAACAACAGAAAAAAGACCTTTTACAAAATCTCATCATCTCTTTTGCGCGCAATGAAAAAGCAGAAGAAAGTGAATTGATTTCTATCTTAGAAAAACATAGTTCGCAATTAAGTCTGCGTCGTATGGACTCTGGAAAAGAACGTTCTGAAATTACTTTCTCAGCTAGTTTCTCAGGTCACAAACAGCTGCTAGAAGCAAAAAAAGCTGTTGAAACGCAATTTCCTGACGCGACTATTTCTTTCTTGGAATTATAGTTTAGTTGTCAAAATACAGTCAACTGTCTCAACAATTGGGTTTTGCATAAATAAAAATTCGTCTCTCCTTGGAAATAAAAAAACAAAAATCATTCTCTTTTCTCTTACCTATTTTGACTTGTTTAGTCTTGATAGTATTGATGCTGGTTTATAATAACAATCGACCAGAAAAGCTTTTTAATAAGCTAAAAGAAGATAACATTGTTCAAGAGTCTTCCTTCAAAGGATTGCAAAAAATAGTACTTACTGTTGATGGAAAAGCTTACCAAAAATTAAAAACTAAACGGGATGAAGCTATCAAACAGAGCATATTGTTTTCAAGTAATGAGGATTATGTCAAGGCAAAAATTAATTTCGACAATAAAGAAGCCAAAGCCGAAATTCGCTTAAAAGGTGATTGGACTGACCACTTAAAAGGTGATAAATGGTCTTTTCGAGTAAAATTGCCTTCTGATAATGCCATTTTAGGGATGCGAAAGTTCTCATTACACCGTCCCGAGACGCGTAATTATGCAGCAGAATGGCTTTTTCATCAATTATTACGAGAAAATGATGTTCTGAATCTACAATATCACTTTGTCGAAGTAGAATTAGAAATAGAAAAGGAAAATGCAACGGAACGCAAAAATCTAGGCTTGTATGCTTTGGAGGAATCTTTTGACAAACATTTATTAGAGCGAAGTGAAAGAAGGGAAAGTGTAATTTTGAAGTTAGATGAAAATCCAATGTGGGAGGAACGCGCCTTGTTCATGTCTAAATATTTTAGCCCAGAGCAAGTAAAAAACTTTACCAATGTCAAAAACGAAAATTTAAAAGTTGTCCCTTTCAATGAGAAAAAAGTCTTAGAAGACCCTCTCCTATTTTCTCAGTTTCAAACTGGACGTGCCTTGTTTAAATCATTTATGCTAGGCGAACGCCCTGTCCATGAAGTTTTCGACATAAAATTACTAGCTAAATACAATGCTATTTCTAACCTTATGGGAGCTAGTCATGGCTTAAATCCACATAATTATCGTGTTTATTATAATCCAATCAGCTCTTTGCTCGAACCTATAGGTTTTGATGGAGATTCAGGTAAGCCTATATACACCTTAGATAAATATCACAATGCCAGTAGAGACCTAGTTTATCTAGAAGAATACGCAAAAGCTTTGACAGAGATAAGCGATGATGATTATTTTGGAAAGTATGTTAAGCGTTATCCTGGTTTGAAAGAGGTCGTAGAAGTGATACAAAGGGAGTATAAAAATTATACTTTTCCAGAAAAGGTCTTACAAACAAACAAAAATATTATAAAGAAAATCCTATCACCGAATAAGTCTATTAATGCTTATTTTGAGAATGTTACTAAGGGGATGCTCGAACTTACTGTCGAAAATTACGGCAAATTACCAACCGAAATTTATGGAATAAAACAATCAGGCGGGCGGTATTTTGCGACTCCTGAAGAAAGGATAATTTGCCCTATAGGAAAAACAACATTCTCCTTGAAACTTGTCAAAGGATATGAACAGATTTTCACAAATGTCAAAAAGAAAAAAGTCGGCTTTGACCCAAAAAAGGACATACCCAAAGCCCTTGTTGTTTATTCAACATTAGGAAATCCAGATAGAAAAGAGAGTCAAATTCAAACTTGGGCACAAAAGTATGATGTCAATTTAGCCTTACCGAATTATAAAGATGCAGGTACGATTAGCGAATTTGATTGGCTTCAAATTGATGAAGAAAATAAGACAATTACCATTCCAAAAGGAAAGCATACTATTACGGATAGATTAATTGTACCACCTGGTTATCAGCTTATTGTAGAGGCAGGCACAAGTATTAATTTAAAAGAAAATTCAGCATCTATTATTTCCTATTCACCTTTTAAATTTATAGGAACAGAGGCAAAACCTATTAAATTTTACTGCGAAACTTACTCTGGCGAAGGCATTATTTTGATGAATGCACAAGATACTTCTTATCTCGAATATTGTCATTTTGACAACTTGGGCAGTCCAAAACGATATGCTTGGCAAATGACAGGTTCGGTAAGTTTTTATCAATCTCCAGTAAGCATAAAACACTCTTCATTTAAGAATAATCGTTGTGAAGATGCACTAAATGTGATTAGAGCTTATGCAGAATTAGACGACTTAGTTTTTGAAAATATTTACTCTGATGCATTTGACGGAGATTTCATGCATGGAACTATCAAAAATTGTATGTTTGGGAAAATTGGCAATGACGCAATAGATGTATCAGGTTCGAAAATTAGCATTGATAATACAAATGTGTATAATGCTGGAGACAAAGGCTTAAGTGCGGGTGAGAACACACAAATGACGGCAACTAATGTTTTGATAAAAGATTGCGAAATAGCCATAGCGAGTAAGGATAAGTCCGTTTTAGAGTTAAATGAGTCGATATTAACAAATAACAAGCTCAACTTTACAGCCTTTCAAAAAAAGCCTGAATATGGCTCAGCTAGCATAATCACGTCCAATGTAAAAACAGAATTTGAAGAGACAAATTACCTCATTGAAAATGGTTCTTCTCTCCTACTCAATGGTCAAGAAATGCCGACAATTGAGGGAGTAAAAGATAAGATGTATGGGGTAGAATTTGGAAAAAAGAGTAACTAGAAATCAATGATATTTTACCAAACAGAAACTATTTATGGCTTAGCCATAGTTTCTCTACCAGCTGTGGTAGGAACGCTACTTTTTTTCTTTACAGAGAGAAAAAAACTAGCATTTGCAATGGTAATATTAAGTGCCTTTTTGCTCCGTCTATTAATGATTTCCTTAGACCCTTTTCTACATGATTGGGATGAAAAATTCCATGCGCTTGTCGCAAAAAACATGATAGAAAACCCTCTAAAACCTGTCTTAATTGCAGAAAGACCCTGGGGCGAAGACATGCTTCATTGGTGTTGTAGCCATGTTTGGTTGCACAAACAACCTCTATTTCTCTGGCAAATGGCGCTTTCTCTTAAAGTATTTGGATTTAATGAAATCGCACTCCGATTGCCTTCTGCAATTCTAGGTACGATTGGCGTCTATTTTATCAGAGAAATTGCAGATTTTTGGACGAAAAATAAGGAAATCGCTTTTGTGTCGGCTTTACTGATGTGTTTCTCCTATTATCATCTAGAATTAACAGCAGGTTATTTGACTACCGACCATAATGACATCACTTTCTTTTTCTATGTAACAGCAAGTTTTTGGGCATTTATTCGCTATCTAAAAAATGATTATTCTTGGTCTTGGGCAGTTTGGATTGGTGTTTTTGCAGGCTGTGCCATCTTGGTAAAATGGCTCACAGGACTCTTAATTTTTGGGACGTGGGGACTGTATATTTTGTTACAAAAAGAGGAACGATTTGCCTCTCAACAATATTTAAAGTTAGGCTTAGGCATCTGTTCAGCAATAATCGTTTTTCTCCCTTGGCAACTCTATATTTCTTATGCATTTCCAGTCGAAAGTGCACGCGAATACGCCTTAAATACAGAACATGTTTTCAAGGTAGTAGAAGGTCATGCTGGTGACTTATTTTATCATTTATTACAGCAAAAAGAACTATATACCTACTTGACTTACTTAATTCTTCCGAGTATCATTTTATTGTTTTTGGACAAACGAATTTCTAAATCTCTCAGCATCGCCCTACTCGCAGCCGTACTCGTTGTATTTGGTTTCTTCTCTCTTATTGTCGCCACCAAAATGCCTGCTTTCACTTTGCCAGTCAGTAGTTTATTAATCGTTATTATTGCCTTGGGAATTGTTAAGCCATTGGATAAGCTAAAAAAAATCTTTCCCGCCAATCTGCAAGCTGCCTTGTTCGTTCTAGTTATTCTTTTTGTCATTCCACAGATTTTTCAACCATCAAAAATAGCAGAAAAACGTAGCATTCTTAAAACCTCACGCAACATTGATATTCACAACACTCTGATATACAAAGATTTAAACCAAGACATTTTAACTGACCGTGTTTTATTTAACACAAAATGTGAAGATGCTATAGATATAATGTTTTACAAAGATGCAACAGCTATCTGCTATTACCCAAAAGAAGCAGAACTAGACAGTTTACAAGCATTAGGAAGAAAACTTGTAAGATTTAAGAATATTTATAATCTTGATCTTCCAAATTATTTAACACAAGACAGTAGTATCATGATTTTAGACCATGACGTTATGATACCTGAAAATAAGTAAAAGTAATTCAATAACTTTTACTAAGAAGAATTAGAATTATGCAAAGAAAAGAAAAAGATAAAGTTATCATAGGCATAATTGCAGCTACTCTACTGCCAATTATAGCTTATGTAAGCCTTACTATTATTTTTAATGGTTTGGAAGAAGCAGGACTGGCAAGCACAGAAGGGTTTTCTCCTTACTTTCGTGAACGCACTACAGGGATAGTAGCTATTGGTACCAATGCAATTTTAATGAATTATTTGAGTAAACTTCGTCATAGACACAGTATTCGCGGCGTTGTTTTACCAACATTCATCTATATTGGCTTATGGGTTTATTATTTTAAGGATATTGTGTTGGGTTAAAATAGTAAAGCGATTTTGAACAGCCTGATAATCAGCAAGTTGAAATCATTCAAAATCAAAATTCTTCATTCAGAATTAACTATGAAAAATATCAGCTTACTTCTTTTATTCTTTTTAAGTTTTTTGACAAATAAAAAAACTCAAATTGAATCGCATCCTCCTCATATTGAAAAAATACTTCATATCTCTCATACTTGTTATAAGAAGCAAGGTGATATTCATCCAAAATTGAAAGAAATACCGCTTATCAATTATAATATGTGTTTATTGGGTGGTGATTTAGACATACATACTTCGGCTGATATTAATAATTTGAAAAATTGGGATACACTCTTCAATTTTTCTGCACCCTCTACCCTTTGGTCTTTGGGCAACCATGACGATACGAATCGAGATTTTATCGAAAGATTTACGAAACGTCCCTCTTTCTACAGCTATACTGTACGGGACATTGTTTTCATGGTTTTAGATACCGAAAAAAACCTTTCTAAAATTACTGGAGAACAATTAGACATGGTGAAATCTGTGACTGACAGTCTCTCAAAGTCTAATCATCTCATCGTTTTGACACACAAACTCTTATGGCTACAAGGAAATGAAGTCCTCAAATCCTTTTTAAAACCAGTACCTAATGGCACCCCAGGCGACTGCGACTATTGCACCAATCCCAACAATTTTTACGAAGATATCTATCCTCTTTTAGTTAATGTTCAAAATAAAGGCATAAAAGTCTGGTGTGTCGCGGGAGACATTGGGAAAAATACTTCCGAATTTGACTACACTTTACCAGAAGGCATCAGACTCCTTGCTTCGGGTCTAAATCTCAAAAAAAAGGAAAATAAGGTTTTGGTGTTTGAGCGTGAATTTGGGGAAAAAGAACTATCTGTGCAGTTTGTAAATTTAGAAGAATTATAATTGACTCGTTAGACTTTATCAGAAAGAATTTCTAACTGACAAAACATCGGTTCTTTATGAAATCGGTTGGTAAAGTTTGACATTAGTTACTCAAA
>CAZQTE010000319.1:0-7139 GCA_964595615.1 uncultured Saprospiraceae bacterium | reverse complement strand
CTTAAATATTTAATCAACAATAATTATTTTACCTGACACCTGACACCTGACACCTTCTTCTACAAAAAAGTCAACAAATACCCCAAAACAGCACCCCCAACCACAATAAAAGCAGAGTTCAATTTCTTAAAAGCAAACACCACAATCAAACTCAACAAAGCAATCGCAATAGTCCGCCAATCCGTCAAAGTATCCTTCGCCATTTCAAAACAAACTGCCACAATAACAGCTACTGCTGCAACATTAACCGCATCCAAAAAAGCTGAAATAATCTTAGATTTACGCAATTTAGGAACAATCGGATTCAATAACATAACAAAAATAAACGAAGGTAAAAATATCCCAACTGTAGCTGCAATTGCACCCCAAAAGCCGCCCAATTGCCAGCCTATAAAAGTAGAAGTGGAAAGCACAGGACCAGGCGTAAACTGCCCAACCGCAATCGCATCAATCAATTCCTGACGTGTCATCAAGCCCGTTGCGACCAATTCGACATCCAAAAATGCAAAAAGAACATATCCACTACCATAGAGAATCGCACCTACTTTTAAGAAAGTCAAGAGTATCTTTAAATGACTAATTTTAACGAGTAATAAAGGTGCGAAACTAATAGCTTTATTCGGCGGATTTTTAATGAAATAGAGTAGAAGACCCAATACACCACAACCAAACATCGCCAAAATTTCATTTATCCCCAACAGACAAGCAATCAAAGTCAAAACACCCAAAACTACCAATTCTACACTTTTCAAAGCCTTTTTACCTAAACGATGAACCGCGGAGAGGATAATCGCAATTACCGCAGGTTTAATCCCATAGATAAAAGGCTCGACCTCGGGTAATTGTCCATATTTTTCATATAACCACGCGAAAACCATAGTAATTACGACCGCAGGAAAAACGAAACAAATTCCTGCAACAAACATCCCTAATCGACCACCGCGTTCATGCCCACAGTGCATAGTCATTTCGGTAGAATTTGGTCCAGGAATGAGATTAGTCGCGCCAATTAAATCCAAGAAATGTTGGGACGAAATCCACTTTCGTTTCTTCACAATTTCGTCGTCCATCATGGCGATATGTGCAGCAGGACCACCAAAAGCAATGCTTCCTAATTTGAAGAAAACACTAGCTATTTCTTTTAGATTTTTGGATTGAGACATGTTTATTCTTTTCAGTTTTGTTCGCACCACGAAGATAACAAAAGAAGCTTGTAATAAACTTACTCTTTAGAAACAAAAAACGGATATTCTCGTGAAAGAATATCCGTTTAATTTTCATAGAGTTATAGAATGAAGTCCAGAAAAAAATGTTCGTATTTTTAAGCACTTTCTCGCTGCGCCCATTCAGTCCAAGAGCCATCAAAAACAGACTTCTCATTTTCCAAAATACCTTCACTCGCCAACAAGACGACACAAGCCGTAATCCCCGAACCACAACTGAAAATCAATGGTTTATCGTCCGAAACTACTGCCTCAAACACTTTTTGCAAATCTTCTTTAGACTTATATTTCCCTTCTTCATCCAATAGACTTTTGAAAGGAATACTCACAGAATTAGGAATATTACCACCCCGTAAACCCTTGCGAGGTTCTGGTTCCGTTCCATTAAATCTACCTGCCGAACGCGCATCAATGACCAGTGCCTCAGAGTCGGAAATATTGCTTTTTACGAAATTAAAATCTTTAACATTCTTCGCATTAAAATCTGCATCAAAATCTCCTGTTTTATAAACACGAGCCCGTACCTTTTCTGTTGCAAAATTATGTTTTTTCCAGACAGGAAAACCACCATTCAAAACCGACACATTTTCATGCCCCATTGTCTTAAACATCCACCAAACGCGCGGACTGGTATAAATTCCCACGTTGTCATAAACAACAATATGACTCGATTTATTTATCCCTAAAATACGGCAATTCTTCTCAAATTGCGTCGCATTAGCAAGCATATTTGGATAGGCACTATTCGTGTCGCTAAAGACTGTTTTGATGTCAAAATAGCGCGCATTTTTTATTTGAATATCTTGTCTATTCTTCTCCTGAGTAGCATCTAAAATGATTAAATCTGGATTGTCCAGATTCGCATTTAGCCATTCCGCAGATACGATTGATTGTTGCATGATTTGATGTTAGAAAAGTTTATGTTTTAGTGAGTCATAATAATCATATAAATCATCCTCAAAAAAAACTAAGCAAAACGCTTCAAAGCCGCCTTCGTGTAGTCAGACAAGACCAATTTGCCAGACATCTCCGCCCGTTTCTCTAATAATTCATCCCAATGCTCACAGCCTTGCCAAAAGATTTTCTTTAACATAGATTGTGCCTCTGGATTAGTCGAAAGTAGATAGTCTGCCATTCGCATCACGCCCGCGTCCAATTCCTCTGCACTCTCAAAAACCTCAGTGTACAACCCTTTATCACGTGCCCATTCCGCCGACTGAAAAACATTTGCATTGATAGCCAATTGAGACATTGCCGAAATACCAATTTTGCGCTCAACCACAGGACCAATCACAAAAGGTCCAATCCCGATATTCAACTCACTCAATTTTACGCCAGCGTATTTTGTCGCCATGCAGTAATCGACTGCCGATGCCACACCGACACCGCCGCCAACAGCTTTACCTTGCACACGTCCGATGATAAGCTTCGGACATTTGCGACAAGCATTGATGACGCTTGCAAAACCCATGAAGAATTTTTTACCTGTAGAAATACTGTCAACAGCCATTAATTCAGGAAAACTTGCGCCTGCACAGAAAGTTCTATCTCCTGCACTTTTTAAGATAATAACTTGAATATCAGGGTTTTGTCCTGCTTTGGTGATAGCGTCTACTAAGTCTCCGAGTAGATTGCTCGGTAGTGAGTTATGACTAGGGTGGTAGAATGTAATTTCTGCCAATCCTGGTTTTAATATCTCTTGTTTTATGTATCCGTTGTCCATTTTTTTGTTGTTGTGGTGGTGATTTTATTGTGGCGCGAAGGTAGGGGAAAATTGGGGAATTAGGAACAAGGAATAGTGGATTTGTTGTGTCATATGTAAGTGAATAAAAGTTAAAAAGAAATAGAATTTTTGTCTTAGCGTTACTTTCTAAACACAACTTTTGATAAAAATAGAATGAGTTTGATGTAAGAACGATGTAAAATTAAATTTAACAAAAAACGAAAATTAATGAGAAAAAATAATAGTTATACTATCACGGTTCCTATTTTTTTTGCAGTGATATTTGTGAATATTACGAGTATTAATGCTCAGGAAAAATCTGGTGTACTGCATTCCATAATGTACCACGGAGGTCTCAGTTATAATTCGGAAATAATACTTGGAGAGATTGATTATTTAGTAGGAATAAATATTAAGGAGGACTATTTATTAGAAGCAGGTATTGGCGTTTTTAATAGATATTGGATTAGAAATACATCTACTCGTGACCGTTCTCGATATGGTTTTAGTGGAATGATTGAGTTGACAAAAATGTTTAATTCTCAAATGGGAGCTTCTTTGGGAGGAAATTTTTATTCATTTTCATTAGATAAATTTGTTCCGTCGATAAGAGTTGGATTTTTAAGAAAACTCAAAAAAGGAAAGCTGAAACTTATGCTGTCGGGAGATAGGTCAAGAGATATTTCTGTATATACCCTTGGGCAAGTGGTGGAAGTACCTCATAAATTTTACTGTACGGTTTCTTTAGGTTTTATAAGGTCAATTAGAATGAATTTGAAGAATAAGAATAATTTATAGAATTATATTCTTACTTCTGAAATCTTCTTTATTCAGGGTTTAAAAGTTAATACAAATACAAAAAAAACACAACAAAGATTTAAGTTCTCCTGTGTATTATCATTTGCCTAAAAAAGGAGGGACTTTCTACTTATCTTTAGCCATTTATCATTGTAAAATAGAACTCATTCAATTACTCGCCCTATGAAAATGAAGCTAAAAAAACTTAACGCTGCCCTTTATTTTTTCCTGATAGTTGGCTGCTTTTCAAGTCTACGGATATTAGGAACAGGCTGCATTTCTTCTCAAAATCAATCAAATAGTCTATACAATCCATTTCTTTTAGAAAACTCGAATTTTCCTTATCGTCCTATCAGTTGTGTCGTAACACGCAAGGTAACTGACCGATTAAGGAGTGACGAAGCCATAGAAGTTATCAAAAAAGCATTTGCCGACTCAGGGATAGAGTTAGAAGAAAAGGTATGGTTAGGAAAAGAAAACGCGGGCGTGTATTTGAATGGTTATAGCGAGAAAGATGAGATTGGTTTTGTGTTTATTAATCGGTGGAATATGGATGAGAGTTTTAAGAAAGGAAACAATTCACCCAATTATAAAAAACGGTCGGGCAATAAGATAGAATTACAAAATGAAATTAAACTTTATAAGGAAATTCGAGAAGGTCGCTTTAAAGCTTTTTTGAAGAACAATAATATTTCACTTACAAATACTTCCACTTCTCCTGCACTTCAAAAAAGTATAGAAATTTATCAAAAATATAATGAAGAACTAAGTAGATTAGAAGCAGTAGAATCAAGTCGCGATGAATTTTATGTTGCTTATTTAAAGCATAGAATCAGCCTGCATACAATGAATATTGAACATAAGAACGAATTGATTAAAAATATGCTGAAGTATATTGACACCCGTTTTGATACATCTCCCGAAAAATTAATCTTGTTGCAAAATGCTCTTGAATTTAGAATTCCGAGACCACTAAATGTCTCCTCTGAGTTTATTACTGCAGACTTTGAAAAACTAAAAGAGATAAAATCAGACAAGAAGTTTATTGAAGATTTTCTAACTCTAAAATCTTTTATCGGTTTTAATCATAGCACACCTTCCTTGAATGAAAATAAAGAATATCAAGCCCTAAAAGCCAATATAATACACAATTATCCGCTGAATAAATGGTTCAAAAACGCACAAAATCTCGATAGCTTTTACAACAAACGATTTATCTCTTTAGAAGAGGCAAAAAGAATTGACAAAAGGAATAAAAGCGGAAAACAGTTCATTGCGCCAATAAGTATGAAGTATGACATGATGATGTATTCTCAAGAAACATCTTTTGAGTATCCACAGGAAAAGTATGACGAACTAAGACGATTGCGAAAAGAATATAGCGATAAAAATGCATTGTCTCCAGACGTGCGAGTGCAACAAAAAAAGGAATATGAAGAATTGAATAAGAAATATAACCTAGATGAAATAAGAAATCTGAGTCAACCTAAAAAGGATACTCTTAAGAAAAAGAGAAAAACGGAGTATGATAAACTCCAAGCAAAATACAAAGCCTTGGAAGGATTGACAGAAAAAGAGAAAGCGGTTTACCAATCGAAGATTGATGAAATTATGAAGATTTTAAAAGAATGGTCAAAAAATAGTCGGGCAGAAGGAAAAGCTCTAGCTATTTGTAAATTAGAAGAAGAGGTGAAAATGTATATTCAATGGGTGAAATCGCAGCGAGGCAATTGATAAGCTAATCCATCCTATCTACTTTTTTTTGAAGAAATATTTTAATGAAAGATGTGAAAAGCACCCAAAAATCAAGACCTTACCGCCTCAAAATAATCACACATGAAATTACAAGCCAACATCATCGACATTTCCGCAAAGACAATTTTTTACGGAGAAATAGAAGTCCAAAACGGAAAAATATCAACAATCACCAAACTCTCTGACGAAGTAAAAGCAGGTATAAGCTACGCGCTCCCAGGCTTTGTAGATGCACACGTACACATCGAAAGTTCGATGCTCATCCCTTCTGAATTTGCGCGCCTCTCAGTCGTACACGGCACAGTTGCCACCGTTTCCGACCCACACGAAATCGCTAATGTATTAGGCATAGACGGCGTGAAATACATGATAGAAAACGGCAAGAAAACGCCCTTTAAATTCAACTTTGGCGCACCAAGTTGCGTACCTGCCACCAGTTTTGAAAGCGCAGGTGCAATCATTGATGCAGAAGGTGTCCGAGAGTTATTAGAAATGCCCGAAATCAAATATCTCGCGGAAATGATGAACTACCCAGGCGTTATTTTCGATGATAAAGAAGTCCATGCAAAACTACAAGTCGCCAAAGATTTAGGCAAACCTATCGACGGACACGCACCAGGCGTACGCGGCGCAGATATTGAAAAATACATCTCCGCAGGCATTTCGACTGACCATGAGAGTTTTACACGAGAAGAAGCTTTAGAAAAGCTAAATTTGGGCATGAAAATCCTCATTCGAGAGGGGAGTGCGGCGAAGAATTTTGAGGCATTGATTGACTTGTTGCCAGATTGGGCAGATGAGATGATGTTTTGTTCGGACGATAAACATCCAGACGACTTAATAGAGGGACATATCAATCAATTAGTCGCGCGTGCTTTGGTCAAAGGCTGTGATTTATTTGATGTTTTACAGGTCGCTTGTATCAATCCTGTGACGCATTATGGATTGGAAGTAGGATTGTTGCGCAAGGGCGATGCTGCTGATTTTATTTTGACCGATGATATTGAAAACTTCAAAATAAAAGCGACTTATATCAACGGCACATTAGTTGCCGAAAATGGCGAGACAAAAATCAAAAAAGTCAAAGCCGACAAACCAAACAAATTCAACATCGGTTTGATGTCCCGCAAGTTATTCGGATTAACCGCACCAAGCGATGCCACAACACAAAACATCCGCGTCATTAAAGCAATCAACGGCGAGATTGTCACCGAATCATTTACCGCAGCAGCCAAAATTGTAAATGGCAAAGCTGTCTCTAATATCGAAAAGGATATTTTAAAAATGACAGTCGTCAATCGCTATGAGAAATCACCTCCAGCCTTGGCATTTATCAATGGTTTTAATCTAAAACAAGGCGCAATCGCTTCCTGTGTTGGACACGATTCGCACAACATCATCGCAGTCGGCACAGACGATATTGCTTTGGCGCAGGCGGTTAATTTGATTATCGAAAATCGAGGTGGTATTTCTGCGGTATCAAATGATAAAGAAATGGTTTTAGCTCTTCCCGTTGCCGGTATAATGACCACCGCCGACGGCTACGAAACTGCTCAAAAGTACGCAGCAATTGATGCTTTTGCAAAGACAGAATTGGGGACAAGTTTGACTGCTCCATTTATGACGCTTTCGTTTATGGC
>CAZQTE010000318.1:0-7179 GCA_964595615.1 uncultured Saprospiraceae bacterium | reverse complement strand
ATAGTGTTCATAATGTTGTAACCCAAGTAGGAATCGAACCTACATCTCCTGATTCGTAGTCAGGTATCCTATCCGTTAGACTATCGGGTTGGAAAATGTTCATTGAATGATTAATCTGTATATTGGTTGCGCAGACGGGATTCGAACCCATAGCTCGGGCTTATGAGACCCAAATGTTACCATTACACTACCGCGCAAGATGTCCTAATGATTGGACTCGAACCAATAACCTCCCGTGTATCAGACGGGTGCGCTAAACCAGTTGCGCCACATCAGGATTAAAAAAATGGTGGAATCGATAGGAATCGAACCTATGCTTTCGGTGCTTCAAACCGACGCTCTACCTACTGAGCTACAATTCCAATTGTTTGGAATGAAAAATCTTAATCAATCATAGAGATAAAGTAGTTCTTCTTCTCTACTAAGATTTTGATTTTCACTTTATTAAATGGGGTGAACTCGGGACTCGAACCCTGTACTCCAGATTCACATTCTGGTATTTTAACCCGTTAAACTAAGTTCACCATAAGTGGAGGTTATGGGAATTGAACCCATCACAGATTGCTTGCAAAGCAATTTCGCCAGCCTTGGACATGTACCCCCATTTTAAAATTCAATCTCAAAGTGCAAATTCAAAACCTGTCCCGCATCACTATCGGGATTCAGTGCTTTCTTGAATTTGAATCTTAACTTTAAAACTAAATCACACTTATGAAACAGCGGTAACGACGAGACTCGAACTCGCAACTTTCGGATAGACAATCCGGTGCTCAACCAATTGAACTACGCTACCGTTTTTGTACGGCAGTCCACCATGAAATTTGAATCGAAAAGGATAAAAAAGACTTTAGTAGCTGCCAATAACAACTACTAAACTATTGAAAAGTAATTGTTAGATGAGATGCATTTCAAACATGAAATCATCCTGCTCTTCATCGCGACGAGCGTCGATGAAAATGGCGTCAGCGAAAATAACCGCCTGTTCGGCAGCGCGTCGCTGTGCTTGATGAATGATATGTTGTTGAATTAATTGCATTATTGTAATTTTGAATGGAGAATTTTAAATTTTGAATGATTAGAATAATAGTCTAAGGTTCAATATCTAAAATCTCCTTCGTAAGATGTTACGGCTATATAAAGGGGAGAATGTTCTGATTAGTTCCTTGAGTTTTTATTTTTTTGATAAAAAAGTATCAATTAAGTTTTAAAAATCTGACAATCAGCAAGTTATATTCAAAAAAACATTTGTCTTATCAAAGAAATTCAATCGCAATGTAGATTATCTTAAATCCTTCTTAACTAATGAAACTCTAAAATCTTCGTATCTTTGCACTGTCCTTTCAACTAAAAAACAGATAAATCAATGAAAAATTTAATCTTATTAATAGCTTTTTTGTGTGGTACAGCAAGTTTGGCAACAGCACAAACAGCAACTACAGTTAGCACGACCGATGCGACAGAACAAACTGAACTTATCGAAACGACGGTATTGAAAGTAAAAGGTGCAACTTGTAAAACAGATTTAGGCATGATTGTGTCTAATATACAAAAGTTAGATGGCGTAAAATCTTGTGAAGTCTTGAAGCACGGCGCAGTGACGACAATGGAAGTATCTTATGATACTAATACGACCAGCTTAAACAAAATCCAGAAAACAGTTTTGACGACAGGTACTTGTGAAAACCCTGACGAGAGACGTTATCAGGTTAAAATTTAAAAGATGTTAGACGAAAGATATTAGATGTTAGACTTTCTAAACTTTAATATCTTTCGTCTGAATCAATTTATCAGACCTAATCAAATTCAAGCACACTCATGCGCATAGCATTCTTTCTATTTTCGTCCTTTCTTCCTTTTTTCCTGACTGCTCAAATTACTGGTAAAGTACTTTCTGATAGCAATGAACCGCTTATCGGGGCTACAGTATTTTGGTTGAATACAACTGTTGGTACGACGACAGATGTCAATGGGGCATTTTCCATTGAAAAAAATACAGAGGGTGTTGATGAATTAGTCGCGACTTTTGTTGGCTATGAGGCAATGACTCTTAAAGTCATTGATAATCAGCCAATTGAATTCGTTTTGCCGGAGGCAGCCACGCTAAAAGAGGTGATTGTCAAGGAAAAAGGGGATGATATTAGCATTTCAAATATTAAGACAATTAAGTCGGAAAACATTGGAGAAGGGGAATTGAAAAAGGCAGCTTGTTGTGATTTGGCGGGATGTTTTGAGACACAATTGACGGTCGAACCTCAGACAACTAATGTAATAACAAATGCGAAAGAGTTACGGATAAATGGGCTTTCGGGTGTTTATAATCAGGTTTTGATTAATGGCTTCCCGATGATTCAGGGGCTTTCTTACACTTACGGAATTAGTAGTGTTCCAGGGACAGCGGTGCAGAATATTTTCATTTCAAAAGGTGCGAATAGTGTCCTGCAAGGATATGAAAGTATTAGCGGACAAATCAATGTTATCACCAAAAAACCATCGAAAACAGACAAAGTTCTACTCAATCTGTATGCAAACTCATTTGGAGAGACACAAGCAAATGCAAATTTTGCTTTTAAAATGAAAAAGGACTGGTCTAATTTATTGGTTTTACATACTGCACAAAAGGCACAAAAAATTGACCGCGATGAGGACAACTTCTTAGATATGCCTCAGGTGACGCGTTATATGATTTCTGACACTTGGAAATTGCGTAATTCGGGAGATTGGGGTTGGAGTAGTGAGATTGGTTTACGTTATTTGAATGAAAATCGCTCAGGCGGACAAGTCAATTACAATCCAGAAACTGACCAAGGTAGCAATACTGTTTATGGTCAAACAGTCAAATTAAGTCAACCAGAAGTTTATACGAAAACTTCCTACCAATTCAACGATACACACGGCTATTCTGCCTTCGTTTCGGCATTTCAACAGACACAAAATTCTTATTTTGGTACAGTGAAATATGATGCGAACCAAACGAGTATCTACGCAAACTTACAGTATGAGTTAGATTATGGTGAGAAAAATGCCTTGAGAACGGGAGCAAGTTTTAGATATCTGAAATTGGATGAAACTGTTTCTTTTACGGACAATACTTTGCAACGTAGTTATGCAGGCGATTATCTTAGAAAAGAGCAAATTCCAGGTTTGTTTGCAGAGAATACTTTAAGTCTTTTAGACGGACGTTTTACTTGGATAGGTGGTGTTCGT
Source organism: uncultured Saprospiraceae bacterium (assembly GCA_964595615.1). Lineage (GTDB taxonomy): Bacteria > Bacteroidota > Bacteroidia > Chitinophagales > Saprospiraceae > JAHDCG01. Next base: position 3,975 of record CAZQTE010000318.1, on the reverse strand, counting down.
GCGGATTCTCACAATCAATTTGGTTGGACAGTTACGCCACGTAGTTTAATCAAATACGACCTCAGCGAGCGCGCAACTGTTCGCGCAAACATCGGGACAGGCTGGCGCACAGTAAACTTATTCTCAGAAAATATCAATCTTTTGGTCAGTTCTCGCGACATCATCTTCGCCGAAGAATTACAGCCAGAACGCGCCACCAACTACGGTATCAACTTCACTCAAAAATTTGACGCTGAAAATATAACTGGTTTCTTCACAACTGACTTTTATCGCACTGACTTCCAAAATCAAATCTTCCCAGATTACGATACAGACCCAAGATTAGCTACTATTAAAAATTTCACTGGCGAGAGTGTGAGTAATGGTTTTCAAGCGGAAGTTTTTGTAAAAATCAAAAAGAGAGTAGAAATCAAAACGGGTTATAATTTCTTAGACGTTTATCGTATGACAGACGGCGAGAAACAATTATTACCATTCAATTCTCGTCATAAAGTCGTCGCGGTTTTGGGCTACACTCCCCTATCCGAACGCTGGCGTTTTGACATGAATGCACATTGGTACGGTACACAACGCCTACCTTCGACGGCTTCTAATCCGAGAGAATATCGACGTGGAGACTTTTCAAAGCCTTACACTTTGTTCAATGCGCAATTTAGCTATGATATCAAGAAATTTGAATTGTACGCAGGTTGTGAAAATGTGTTTAATTTCAGACAAAATCGTCCGATTTTGAGTTGGGAGAATCCTTTTGGGGAATATTTTGATACTTCTTCGGTTTGGGGACCGACGCGTGGGCGGGAGATTTATGTTGGGGTGCGGTATCGGGTTGAATAGTTATTGGGTTATTATGTTATTGGTTATTTTATTGGCAGTAAGCAAAAAATGAAAAATGAAGCTTAATATTGAAATAGGAATTGGTAAATTAAGGTTTGGATTTAAAGAGGACGAGGTAAAAGAGATTTTAGGAAATCCTGATGAAATCAAGAAAGACGAAAATTCTGAAAATCGAATAATTTGGGTTTTTAATAAAGAAAAAATTCGATTAACATTTTACAAAGATGAAGAACGAAAATTAGGATATATTGAAACTGCAAATCCAAACTTAACATTAAACGAATTTTCTATAATCAACTCAAATATCGAACTTGTAAAAGAAGAATTTTCAAAAGAAGAGATATTTGATTGGGAAAAAGAAGAATATCACTCCTTCACAACATATTTTAATGAAAGATTTTGGATAACATTTCACGTTAAATATGAGGAAGTTACAGATTTAGAAATAGGTGTTCCTTTTATAACAGAAGAGGAGTATAAGTGGCCGAAAAAATAAAAGCTACTCAAGACCAACGAAATATCTATTTTTTCATTCATCATTTTATATCTAAAAATAGATACTTCGTTAATTTTTGCAGCGTGCAATAACCAATAACACAATAACCAATAACTACCCCAACTCAACATGCGAATCATCGCAAAAAGGTCCAGTCTTAGTCGCCTTACAATTACACAACCGCACTTTCCCAGTCCTCTTAGCCTCAAATAAAACAGGCTTAAACTTCGTCCCATGATGCGAACTATCGCAGAAAGGTTGATTTTTACTTTTTCCACAAGCACAATATAAATACTGTTTTCCTTTCTCTAATGTCACTTCTGCAGGTTCAAAAGTCCGTGTATCTGGCTTCTGATAACCACTTGACATCTCATTTTCGGGGTCTTTCGCTTTTACAAAAGGGTAAAAATAAGAAACCGTCCAATTTTCCTTTGGGTCATTTTCCAAACCATATTCTGTTGGAAAAGCATGTTTAAATTGCGCTGTACCGAAAAGTTGGTCCCAGATAGAAAACATATTCCCAAAATTACCATTCGGGTCACTGACACCATCCAATTTTGTCTTTCCATGATGTGCATGATGAAAGGCTGGCGTGATAAAAATGCGCTCTAACACACTGATAACTGGTGTTAGAAATTTGTATTTATAGAAGATTTTATCCCACGATAAGGTACTGTGAGAACCGATAATAATGATTTGCTTCAATATCAAACCAATCGCCACAGGCAAAGCACCGCCTAAAAAAGTAAAAAGTGCCACCCACCAGATATTCGGCATTAAGATGTAGTATAATCCTGCATTTCGGTAAGAAATAAAGAAGCCCATTTCCTCGGCTTGATGATGCGAACGGTGCAATTTCCAAAGAAATTCATACTCATGCGCGGAGCGATGATACCAATATTGTAGAAAATCATCCACCAAAATATAGGTCAAAAACAGCAACCAGAAATTTTGCCCACTTAAAATATATTGATAATCGGCAAAGAAATTAACCCCCAATGTATAAACCGTAAAAACCAACAAAGGCTTAACCAATAAAGATAATGCTAAGAAGCCTCCAAATTCCTGAATCCAATCTCCTGCATTACGATTAGTACGCTCAAAATATCCATTTCCGACTTCAAGACAGCCGTAGAAAATCAAAATTCCTATTACTACAAAAACATCCATAATTATATTCTTTTCAGGTCAGGTCAGACTTTATGACAAAATTAATCATTAGTTAGCAGAAAAAAATATACATAAGTTAAGTTTTGGGAAAGATGTTAGATTTTAGACATTATATTTCAGACTCTAACTCTCCTTTTACTTTTTTAAACGCTTTATAATACGAGAAAGAGAATTGGGCGTGATACCTAAATAGTTGGCGATATGCTTGTTATATGCTTTTTGAAAAAACTGCGGATATTGCTCTAATAAGGCGAGATAACGTTCCTCAGGCATTTTTCCTACGAGGGTTTCTACTCGAAAAACGAGAGTCAAAGTTGTTTCTTTTAGTCCTTCAATGAATAATTGGGCGAGACCCAAATCTGTTTTTGTCAATTTTTCAAATTCTGTGAATGGAAGACAAAACATCTCTGTACTACCGACAGCTTCATAGGTATATTTTGAAGGTTTTTGCCCGTCAATAGTTTCTGGAGGTGCAAAAAAGGTAAGTGTTGGACGCAGAAAAACGGTTTTTTCTTCTCCCATTTCATCAAGATAAAAACCTCGCACCATACCTTCTAAAACAAATGAAATCGTATCTGTTTTTTGCTTAAAACGAATAACCGTTTCTTTATTCTTAAATTTATTATACTTACCAATAGCCATCAAAAGCTCAATGCTATTTTCGGTCAAGAAAGGAAATTGTTTCTTAAATATGGCTTTTATATCCTTAATGTTCTGCATCTCTATTATTTCAAATCACGTACACAACGAAACCCCGTGTGATTCAATCCCGTATCTGGCGTTGAACCCATCCGCCGCGCATTTCGATAACCAGAACAATAGTCATCATTACACAAAAACGAACCGCCACGCACAATTTTTTCCTGCTGATAAGGTGCATAAGGGTTAAAGGCACGCTCTGGTCCAGTATTATTAGGTTTTTTAGCCGTTTCCTTACCATAATATTCAAAATCAAACCAATCTGAACACCATTCCCACACATTCCCTGCCATATCATATAAACCGTAACCATTTGGCGCAAAAGATTTCACGGGCGCGACACCTGCAAATCCATCTTTTTTATCATTTTTGTAGGGGAAAAGTCCTTGATAAAAATTGGCTTTTGCCGCGCCTTCATTGACACTTTCATTTCCCCAGGGGTAAATCATATTTTCTTTACCACCACGCGCTGCCCACTCCCACTCTGCCTCGGTTGGTAGGCGTTTTCCCGCCCAATCCGCGTATGCTTTGGCATCTTCCCAAGCGATTTGCACAACTGGAATATCATCTTTTCCATCCAAACCCGTATCTGGACCTTCTGGATGTTTCCAATTTGCTCCCACTGTCCATTGCCACCAATTTGCAGGATTATCAAGCGAAACTGGCTGCGAAGTTGGTGTAAAAACCAGTGCACCAGGTGCTAAGACAATATCATCTGGTTTTGGAGTACCTGGAGGTAAGCTTTTTGACATTTCTTCCCAATCAATTGCTTTTTC
>CAZQTE010000317.1:0-7291 GCA_964595615.1 uncultured Saprospiraceae bacterium | reverse complement strand
CAAAGCCTAAGAACGCGAAGAGTACGAATAATTTCTTCATAGGAAGATGATATTTAAAGTTTTTAAATTGGTTCCCCGCTAAATCGCATGAAAGTGACATAAAAAAATTAAAAGCTAAGTAAAAGTAATTCAATAACTTTTACTAAGTTGTTAGTTGATTTTAGTTTTTCATTTTTTTCCTGTCACACGATTTAGCGGAGAACGATGAAATTGAGTAATGGTTTAAAAACCAATTTCTCACATTGTGTTTTATTATTATGTATATGTAATCAAATTACTTTCCAAAAATAACGGGAAATACGGAAACAGCCTATTTCATCCCCTTTGTTTAGTATTTTCTTAACGCTAAATTCAAAACTGCGGACAGCTTTAACATTATCCAACTTATCTTTGCGCAAAAAAATACGCGAATTATGTCTGCATACGATTTTGAAAAAATAAATATCTCAGAGACTCAAGCTCAAAAAATTGCTCAAATTTATTTTGGGAAAGTAGGAGAAGTGAAAAAACTTCCTGGTGATGTTGATTTTAATTTTTATTTAAAAACAGAAACTGGTCAAGAATTCACCTTAAAAATCAGTCGCCCAAATACGGATAAAAGTGAAATTGATTTTCAGTCAGCGATTATGCTGCATTTGGTAAAAAAGAATTTGCCGATTGAATTGCCTTATCCTATTGCGAGTGTTAGTGGAGAATATTGTGTTGAAATTAAAGATGATTTTGGACAGCTTCGTTTGCTACGTTTACAGCATTATGTGGCGGGGCGTGTGTTAGGAGATGTTAATCCGCGTAGTAATTCTTTGCTGCAAGATTGGGGAAGAACCTGCGGATATTTTTCGCAGGCTTTAAAAGATTTTGACCACCCTGCGGCACACAAATCTTATAAATGGAATCCAAGCGAGACTTTATTAAGTCATGAGAATCGAAAATATATTCAAGACTCAGAAAATTTAGAAATTGCAGATTTCTTTTGGGATTTATTTGAAAAAGAGACTTTAGCCAAACTGCCTAACTTACGCCGCAGCATCAATCACAATGATTTACATGAAGAAAATGTTTTAGTCAATTCAGATTTAAGAAATCCAAAAGTAATTGGTGCGATTGATTTCGGTGATGCCTTATTTACGGAGACGATAAATGAGTTGGCGATTGCTTGCGCCTATGCAGGCATGGATTGCCCCGACCCTTTAGCAGCGGCAGCAGAACTTGTACATGCTTATCATGAAATATTTCCCTTAAAAGAAGCCGAAATTGAAGTTCTTTTTTCACTTATCACGGCACGTCTACTCATTACAGTTTCGAGTGCAGCTTACAGTAAACATCACGAACCAGAAAATGTGTATCTACAAAGTAGCGACCAGCAAGCATGGGCAGTCTTGAAAAAATATCGACAGATTTCGCCTGCTTTTGCGCATTATGTTTTTAGAGATGCTTGTGGCTGGGAAGCTTGTCCGCAGCATTCGACTTTTCAAAATTGGTTGGAGGAGAATGAAGAAAATTTGGCTGATATTGTACGCATTGAAGGGAAAAAAGTCATTGATTTTGATTTGAGTGTTGGGAGTTTAGATTTGGGGAATAATAGCAATTTTGATAATGCTGCTAATTTTGAAAAGACTGTCAATCGTTGGTTAGATGATGCAGACGCAACGGTAGGAATTGGTGGCTATGGCGAAATTCGTCCCGTTTATACGACAGATGCTTATCAAGAAATTGGAAATAATGGCGTGCGCTGGCGAACGGTTCATTTAGGAACAGATATTTGGACCGAGGCAGGTACAGATGTTTTTGCATTGACAGATGGCATTGTCCATTCGTTTCAAGATAATGCGATAGAAAGAGATTATGGGCCAACGATTATTTTAGAGCATAAAATCTCTGATGATTTTACCTTTTATACACTTTATGGGCATTTGAGTCGGTCATCTTTAGTCGGTTTAACAAAAGGAATGTCTGTAAAGAAAGGACAAAAGATTGCGGAAATTGGTTCTGCGCCAGAAAATGGAAATTGGCCGCCGCATTTGCATTTTCAAGTCCTTTTAGATTTGTTGGGAAATGAAGGAAATTATCCTGGTGTTTCTTTTCCTGAAGAAGCGGATATTTGGCTGAGTATCTGCCCAGATATTTTTCAAAAAGGCGGCTATTCTATTTCTCAAAAAATAAAAAAAGATAGTGCAGAGATATTGTCTTCTCGTCGTCAAAATTTGGGAAAAAGCCTAAGTATTTCTTATCAAAAACCATTGCACATGGTACGTGGTTTTAAACAATATTTGTATGATACGACAGGCAGAAGATACTTAGACACTTGTAATAATGTCCCTCATGTCGGACATCAACATCCACGCGTAGTACAAGCCGCGCAGCGACAGACTGGTGTTCTCAACACAAATACGCGCTACTTGCACAAAAATATTGTCCAATTCGCAGAAGAATTATTAGCTACTTTTCCGCCTGAACTCTCAGTTGTCTATTTCGTCAATTCGGGTAGTGAAGCGAATGAATTGGCTTTACGCATGGCGCGTAATTGGTCAGGGCAAAAAGATATGCTTGCAATTGAAGTTGGTTATCATGGCAACACGGGCGGAACGATAGATGTGAGTAGTTATAAATTTGATGGGAAAGGTGGCAAAGGTGCGCCGCCGCAGACGCATATTTTACCGATGCCTGATGTGTATCGAGGCAAGTATAAAGGACAGAACGCAGCGAAGAGTTATGCACAGTATGTGGATAACATTGTTGATAAGTTGAAAAGTGAAGGGCGAAATGTTGCGGGTTTTATTGGAGAAAGTATTTTAAGCTGTGGTGGTCAGATTGTATTGCCGCAGGGATATTTGAAAAGTGTCTATGAGAAAGTGCGTGCGGTAGGTGGACTTTGTATTGCAGATGAGGTGCAGGTTGGATTTGGGCGTGTAGGTTCTCACTTTTGGGGATTTGAATTGCAAGGCGTTGTGCCTGATATCGTGACTATGGGTAAGCCAATTGGCAATGGTCATCCTTTGGCTGCGGTCGTTACAACTCCTGCTGTCGCTGAAGCATTTACGAATGGAATGGAGTATTTTAATACTTTCGGCGGCAATCCTGTTTCTTGTGCGATTGGGCGAGAAGTTTTACAAGTAATTCAAGATGAAAAATTACAAGGAAATGCTTTGAAAACGGGAGGATATTTGATTGCAGGATTAAAAGATTTACAAGACAAATATGAGATTATTGGAGATGTGCGTGGACATGGTTTTTTCTCTGGTTTTGAGTTAGTGACTAATCGCGAAACCCTTGAACCAGCAGCAGCACAAGCGTCTTATTTTGCTAATCGAATGCGAGAAAATGGATTTTTGATGAGTACGGATGGACCGCTGCATAATGTGATAAAAATTAAACCGCCAATGTGTTTTAGTCAGGAGAATGTGGATTTTTTGTTGGAGTGGACGGATAGGATTTTGCTGGAAGATTTTATGAAGATGTAGAAAACAAAAAAGCCGTCTCGAAATTAAATTCAAGACGGCTTTCTTATCATTAAATGCTTTTAAGCATACATCTTATGCAGCATGTTGATATACATCCATTTGAGGGAAAGGAATACTAATACCTTCTTTATCAAATGCTTTCTTGATATTTTCATTTAAGTAAAAGTAAACATCCCAGTAGTGTGCGCTATTCGCCCAAGGACGGACTGTAAAGTTCACAGAACTATCTGCCAATTCTGATACAAAAATATCCGCTGGCTTGCTTTTATCAACTTGTGGGCAACTTTTAATTACATCTTGCATGATTGAACGAGCCTTGTCAATATCATCATTGTAACCAATACCGAATGTCATGTCTACGCGGATTTCTCCTTGACCACTGATATTTGTGATTACACCTCCTGTTACAACACCATTTGGAATAATCAAACGCTTGTTGTCTGGAGTCATTAAGATTGTATTGAAAATTTGAATTTCTTCAACTACACCTACATTACCTCCTAAGTCAACTAAGTCACCAATTTTGTAAGGACGGAACGTTAATAACATTACACCACTGGCAAAATGTCCTAAGCTTCCTTGTAATGCCATACCAATGGCAAATGCCATTGCACCAAAAATAGCTACAAATGAAGTCGTTTCAATACCAAACATTCCAGCTACGCTAAGTAAAACTAAAACTTTAATACCTACATTGATTAAAGAACCTAAAAATGGAGTAATCGTATCATCCATTCCACGATTCTTCATGGCTTTTTTTGCAACACGCGTGATCATACCTGCTAACCAAAAACCAATAATAAGCGTAATAATTGCTCCAAGTACTTTAGGAGCATAAGCGACTAGCATTTCGCTAATTTGTGCCATATCAAAATTCATCGTTAATTATTTTAAAAGTGAGTAATTCGTTTTTAAGTACGCCCAAATAGACGTGAAAAAGTTAATTTTGTCACAAAGAAGTATTAGAAAAATGTTCTTAATGTCTTCTTTCTGGTTAAATACTGTTAAACGCAGAACGTAATTCAGTTTGAGAAGTTACCTTTGTTTACTAAGGAATGCTAAAATAATAGCTTCAGAAGCTGGACTACTTCTTTTTCGCTTATTTTTCACTTAAAAAAATGGTTATTTGCCCCGACAAACGCCCATTTTTAAGCCAAAACTAAACGAAAAAATAAGCGACTCAGATTCTGAATCTATTAATCTCGCATTCCTGAGTAGTAAGTGTACTTTTCAACGAGAGCAGATAATTTTCAGATGAATAAAAAATCAATCAAACTTATCATAGCCTTAATGGCAGCGGCTTTAATTGGCATTATCACCTTGCAAATTGGTTGGATACGCTCGTCTATTCGTTTGAATGAGCAACAGTTTGATGTCAGTGTTTTTGATGCCTTGAATAAAGTGAGTGAACGTCTGGAATATGAAAATCAACTTTTGGCTTATAATTTTATGACCAATGGTTATTTCAAATCTTACTTTCTCCAAGAGTATCATCGAAATGCAAGTGCTGGCGGAACGGATTTTTCGATTAATGTCCAATCAGGTATTACAGAAGTACATCTTTCTCCAAATGACTTTTTGAATATGCTGGAAGTGGACGGTAGAGAAGCAGAAGAAGGCATGTGTAATTGTTCAAAATGTACCGCAGAGCGTACCCAGAAGATGAATAATTACATGAATTATAGAAGAGGAATGGACAACACGCCTATTGCTGATCGTATAAAGTTGGATTATTTAGATATAGCATTAAAGGAAGAATTGTCAGATAGAGGGATTGATATTGATTATAACTATGGCATTTACTCTAAGCGAAAAAAAAGTTATGTCATGGCCAATAATCACTTTGTAGTGGAAGATGGAAATTCGCAGATTACGATTAATGGTTACGATAATTTATATACGTCACTTTATCGCGTTAATCTTTTCTCTAAAAACGATTCTGGGCGTTCTCCTGGTTTGTTGATGGTCTATTTCCCGACGCGTTCGAGTGTGGTTTGGGGAACGGTTTGGTTGCCGCTTTTGGGTTCTATTTTATTTACGGGTATCATTCTTTTCTGTTTTGCGTATGTGATTAATGTGATTTTCTTGCAGAAGAAAGTCTCGGAAATGAAGACGGATTTTATCAATAATATGACGCATGAGTTTAAAACACCAATTGCGACAATCTCTTTAGCGGCAGATAGTATTTCCAGTCCTATGATTAGTGGAAAGCCAGATAAAGTCAAACGATTTGCGGATATTATTCGACAAGAAAATCGTCGGATGAATGCGCAGGTGGAAAAGGTTTTACAGATTGCGGCTTTAGACAAGCAAGATTTTAATATCAATCGGTCTGAGATTAATTTGGAAGATATCATTACTTATGCCGTGCAAAATATCAGTCTTTCTGTTGAAAAACGTGGCGGGACAGTAACGGCAGATTTAAAGGCTAAAAATCCAATTATAGAAGGTGATTTGACGCACATTGGTAATATCATCAATAACCTATTGGACAATGCTAATAAATATTCACCCGAAGAACCTATAATTAATGTCACTTCTCGCGATATTAGAAACGGTATAGAAGTCGTTATCAGCGATAAAGGGTTGGGAATGGATAAAGACTCAGTGAAACATATTTTTGATAAATTTTATCGTGTCCATACAGGAGATGTGCATGATGTGAAAGGATTTGGATTAGGCTTGAGCTATGTAAAAGCAATGATGGATGCTCATGGCGCGACTATTAATGTGAAAAGTGAAATCGGTAAAGGAAGTAGTTTTATTTTGAAATTTCCGCGTAAACAAACTGTAAGTAATTAAAGATTATTTGACAAATTACAACTCGTGTAATTTGGAAGAATAAATAAATTTTAACACTTTTCCTCCTTTAAACAACATCTAAAGGTAAATGCCGTTTTATTTTTGAGATAGAAGATGTTAGACTTTAGATATTAGATTTTTTAGTAATAGTTCTAAGTTTTACATTTTTTCCAATTCAGAAATTTAACAATACGAAAGTACCACACGAAAACAATATTAGGCGATAAAGAGAAAAAATTAAGATTGGTAGAAATCTAAAATATAATATCTCAAACATCGCCAAACTTAAAATCAACCTACACCTATGTCAGCAGCGACCAACAGCAATATCCTATTAGTAGAAGACGACATGAATTTCGGTGACGTGCTGCGTTCTTATTTAGAGATGCACGATTATGAAGTAACGCTCGCTAAGGATGGCGAAGCGGGTTTTGATGCCTTTAACAAAGGGAAATATGACTTGTGCATATTTGATGTGATGATGCCGAAAAAAGACGGATTTTCTCTTGCTAAAGATGTCCGCGAAAAAGATAAAGAAACACCAATTATTTTCTTGACAGCCAAAACATTAAAAGACGATGTGCTGAAAGGATTTAAAATTGGTGCTGATGATTATATCACTAAGCCTTTTAATTCTGAGGAATTGTTGTATCGTATTCAAGCCATATTGAAGCGTACACAGGGTAAACCTGACCCTCGCGAAGAGGTCAAGGAATTTAGCATTGGTAAATTCCACTTCAACTACCCATTGCGTATCTTGACTTTTAGCGGAGATACGGCAGAGGAAGAGAAATATAAATTATCTCCAAAAGAGTCTCAATTGCTACGTATGTTTGCGATGTATCGTAATGATGTGTTGCCGCGTTCGGAAGCCCTCACAAAAATTTGGGGTGAAGACAATTACTTCACAGCGCGTAGTATGGATGTTTTCGTTACTAAATTACGTAAGTATTTGAAAGCAGATGAAAACATCGAAATTGTGAATATCCATGGTAATGGATTTCAACTTTTGATTAAGGAGGAAGAGTAAG
>CAZQTE010000316.1:0-7313 GCA_964595615.1 uncultured Saprospiraceae bacterium | reverse complement strand
AAGTGGTGAATGCAGAAGAAATTGAAGTTTTGAAAAATTCAGAAACGATTGCGACCCTATTGCCCTCCGCGCCTTTTTTCTTAAATGACCACTACCCTCCTGCCCGTCAATTATTAGATGCAAATCTTACTGTTGCTTTGGCGACGGATTTTAATCCTGGCTCTACTCCTTCTGGTAGAATGTCATTTGTCCTGTCTTTGGCTTGTGTTAAAATGAAAATGACCCCCGAAGAGGCTATCAATGCTGCGACAATTAATGGAGCTGCGGCATTGGAAGAAGATGCCAATTTTGGAAGTATTACGCGTGGGAAAATGGCGAATGTTTTCATTACTAAGCCGATGCCTTCGGTGGCTTATTTGCCTTATTCTTTTGGGAGTGATTTGGTGGAGAGAGTAATCTTGCGAGGGAAATAGAGAGAAGTACGAATTGTAAATTACGCCTGCTTTTGGATTTGTTTGCGAGCATCGTCATCTGAAACCCAGTTTGTTTCTTCATAGCTTTCTTCAATTGCTTCGTCTAATTCGCTCTGCACATTCAGAGGTAAATTTTCCCACCAATCCTCATTTTTAGTTTTTTCCAATAAATCATTATGCAGATAACGCAATAGCTTTTCATCGCTAATATCTGCTATCAATTGGAGTAAACTTCCTTTTATTTCTAATACACTCATAATATTCTTTTTAACCAAGAAAATCAATACTTATCAAAAACACATAGAATGTATTGCAAACGCAAATGATTCCACGTCTAAAAAGCTGCACAGGAAATATTAAAAGAATTAGTCCTTTACGATACTGGCTAACAATTCTCAAAACTTTTATAAAATGATGATTTTTTCAGTAATATTGTCTCCAAAAACTATATAAACTCCCGATTTTAAATGAGAGAGATTATGAAGATGTATTTCTCCAGAATTAATTTTAACTACATCAACTACTCTTCCTTGTAAATCTAAAATTTTTAGAGATACAGACTTACTACTACCTGACATTTCATAAAGAAAATGAAATAAACCAGAAGAAGGATTAGGAAAAATAGCAAGAGTTTCTTTCTCTGTAGGCAGTTGTACATTACAATTTATTTCTTGCTCTACCAAGCCCATTCGATACTCACTGATAACGCTGTGCATTCTTGCAACTTGCCCTTCAGTAAAAAATAGTAAACAATCATCTACTGTTTGCTGCATAAAATTTTGTAACATATTTTTATTATTACAAGATGTACGCGAAAATTTACAACTACCAAACTTTTTGGATTGCTTTGGTGTATCTTCGACTAAATCATCCTCTTCACAGTCTGAAATATCTCTTCCCCAAAGATGGAGTAATCCAAAATAATGTCCTATTTCATGTACTAATGTTTTTCCGCCATTATAAGGAGATGAAGAATAAGAAGTGCCACTTGTTCCGAAATTTTTGTAATTAATAACCACACCATCTCTTCCTTCCAATTCTACAGGAGGAGAATACGCATAGCCAAGTAAATCTTCTGGCATTTCACACACCCAAATATTCAGGTATTTTTCTGTATTCCATGGAGATTTTCCACCTTGTTCTGTTCTTAAAACATTATCAGAAAGTCCAATATTTTCAATACTTGTATGCGTAAAAGTAATGCCGCTTGTTGCTTCCCCTTCTGGAGTTTCTGATGCTAAACAAAATTTAATATTAGGATTTGCTGCACGACTGCGAAACTCATCATCTATAATTTGCTTTGTTTCATCTGATAAATTGAAAAACTGATTTAATCTATCTGTTTGTGATTTTACTTGAAGTTCACTTATCTTTTGCTCTTCTCGATTCCAGACGACGTGAACAACAACAGGAATGATTATTTCGTCTCTTGGTTGAGCATAAATGCCATTATCCTGAAGGTTTACCACTTCATGCTGTCTTTCATCAAAAAGACAGTTTTGGCTAAAAAGAGACGAAAACAGAAAAAGAAAGAAGAAGAGAAAAAATAATTGGGAAAAGTGCATAATCGTATATTAAAAAGGAGATAGAAAAGAGTTCCATTCTTTTCTATCTCCTACGCGTTTTCTAAGTTAAGACTAATTATTTAGCAATGCTAAATTTCATTGAATTACGTCCATACTCATGTACCAAAGTTAAAATGTACATTCCATTTGCAAAATTTTGTACATCTATTGATTTTGCGCCACTTGCTAGTACCCCTCTCGAAATCATTCTACCCGAAACATCAGAAACAAAATACTCTGCTCCATTTTCTAATACATCAATCCCCATCAGATTAACTGTATTGGTGGCAGGATTCGGATATAAAGAAGGAGCTAAGATTTCTTCTTCATTTTCTTTACGACATTCCGCTGTAGATGTAGAAGTAAAATCTAATGTTTCAGAAAGCCAGCCAACACAACCTACTTTTCGAATAGTAACCTGTACCTCATATTCTCCTCCCCAAAAATTCCAACCAGGATGATCTTCTTGCCATACGTCTATAAGTCTGGTAAATGTCAACTCTCCCGCTTCCCAACCTGTAGATGTCCATGCTGTACAATTCGGAGAATTTTGATCATTTGTATTTCTATAACAAATAGAAATCATGTGCTCTTGCTCTCCTCCATGACTTGAGCTTGGTCCTACAAAAATATCATCTTGTTCGTCGTAACAAACGACACCATCTATTGGTACGCCATCATCTCCGTCACTCAAATCCAAAAGAAAGGGATCAACGATAACTGGTCCAACGGTAAATTCATCAGACCGATCTATACTTGTCCCTGTACTAACTATTCGTCCTATTGCTGTACAAGGTCGAGCCTGATCTACTACTACTTCACTACCTGGAAAGCTCCTAATAAGCTCAACTTTATACCTGCCATCACTCAAATTTGAAAAATTCCAAGTTGTAGCGTTAGAAGCAAAGCTTTGGACTTCAATAAAAGCCCCTGAAAAGGATTGCTTCTTTAAAATATATCTAAATTTTTTGACAGGAGCCCCAATAAAAACTGGAAAGTTGGCGAATTTGCATTCCCATGAACGAGATTTGACAAATAAATCCGTAGTGACGGGGTCTAAAATATTAGTCAATGTTGTTTGGATACTGTTAAAACTAATGTTTACATCTGTAGCCAACAGATTAGCAGAAAAAAGTAAGCTTAAGCTAAAAAATAAAAATCTAATTGTTTTCATGATTAAATAACATAAAAGAGACTACTCTTCAGTTATTTTAAAAAACTCTACAGTCTTAATCTTTTTTGGGTATTGTTAAGAGTTATTACTATGGAACAGTAAGTGTTAGGAGTTTTAAAAAAATTGAGTAGGCTCAAAGGTGAAAAAATGGTTTTAGATAAAAAAGTAGAAATATAAATTTGAAAAGGCATTCTTCTTTTTTACTAAAAAAATAATTTAAGAGAATACAATTTTTATAAGATATTTCGTTACTTTTGACAAACTTACATAAAAAAAAAACTCTCATGTCAAAGAAATTACCCATTTTTTTACTTTTTTGCCTAACATTTAACATTTGCTTAACACAAGAAACCTTTAAATGCAATGAAGGACCTTTTAAATACCGAAAAAAACTGTTAAACCGTCTTGACATATCAGGAAGTTCATTTGATTTTATCCCTTATCCTGATATTGACTCTAATCCTATACAAATCGGAAGTGTTCTAAGCTATAATACTATGGATAATATCATCTATGGTTTAGATTGGATTAGCATGCAAGAACTTAGACTCTTTCAAGTCTTTCCTGATGGTGTCATTTCCGTAATAGATACTATAGAAGTTGATGATAACTATCAACATAGTGGCGGTGGAACTTTTAAAAATGGAACCAATAACATTTATTATTTAGCTACTCAAACTCCTTACAATGGTATTCAGGCAATTGGAATAATAGATGTTACTGGAACTAACACTCCTATACTCATAGAATTAGAGACTATGAATGGTGAACCTGCATCGCTGGGTAAAGGTTTCGCTATTGACCCTATTTCTGGTTTATTATATGGAGTTAGTGCTTTAGACTTTCGTTTGGTCGTTATCAATACAGAAACAGGAGTAACTGATAATATTTCTTTCCCTTCTAATGAAAACATTATTTCTTTTGAAGAGGGAGGTACTATGAAAGCTTTGTATTTTGACAATTACGGTAATTTATTTGGAATTCAACAAAATATACTTTACTACATTAATAAGGAGACAGGTATAATGAATCAAGTGAGTTCTTATATTAATTTTGAAACCGATACTGATACTGACGGCGGCGACATGTGCGACTGTTCCTTCGCCCCAGCACTCCAACTTGATATAAAGCCAGAGCTTGCTTATGCCTGTTCAGATGCGGAGTTTACTTATCGTTTTTTTTATAAAGAATTGCAAGACCAAAGCGGTATCATACTAAGAGATACATTGCCGACTGGATTTATTTTTAAGGAGCTTACTTATAATAATTTTAACGCTACGGTGTCAGGTTTAGGAACCAATCAATTGACCGTTTCTAATATTAATTTACCTGCGGAAATGGGTATTGATAGTCTGCAAGTTATTGTAGAAATCCCCGAAAATGCACTTGGAAATTACGAAAATCAGGCTTATATGAATGGTTTTGTATCTGATTTTGTAGGCAGTTCGGATATTGTCTATGCTTCTGATTATGCGCAAAGCTTACTTATTAAGGAAGATGCAACACCTTTTACGGTAGAGGAACTTTCTTTGGGTACTATTAATGACTCTTTCTTTATTTGTCCTGACAGCTTACTAACTATCCGTCCTTTAGAGTTTGCTTCTGGTTTTGAATTTAATTGGGAGACGGGCAGTAACGAAGCACAAATAGAAGTTTCGGCGGCGGGTATTTACAACTTAACCTTATCAAATAATTGCGAAAGTCTTTTTATTCCAATACATGTAGAGGACGCGGGCATTGATATAGAACTTGACGCAGCAGTTTCTGTTACTCTGGGTGACGAGTTAGAATTATCCCCAATTTTATCACCCTCAACGGGCGATTATGATTTTTTCTGGTTTTCTTTGAGCGGAGATTCTATTTTCTCCTGTGTCAATTGCTTAGAAACGACTGTGGTGCCAGTAAGTGATGAACTGGTTACCTTTTCAGCTTCAAATGAGTATGCTTGCACTGCCACCCAAGAAATATCTATTCAAGTCAAAACAGATGTTTACTTTCCTAATGCATTTTCTCCTAACAATGATGGTTTTAATGATACATTTATTCCTCTTTCAAAGAATGCCTATATAATAGAAGAATTCAAAATATTTGATAGGTGGGGAAATATATTTTACGAAAATAAAAATATCCAAACCAATGACTTATCTGCTGGCTGGAACGGACGAACTAAGGGGAAACTTGCCGATACAGGCGTATATGTTTGGTATGCTAAAATTATTGCAGGGGAGAAAGTATTGAATTTTAAAGGAGAAATTACCTTAATTGAATAGGAAAAGAAAATGATTGGAAATACGATTTACGAGGTACGACCGTGTTGACTTGTGCGGGTTGTGAGTTATCTTTTTCGTATAAACAATAAAGTGTAGAAGATGCATAAGTCACACACAAGTAAAAGCAGTCGTACTTCGTAATTCGTACCTCGTAAATCAAAAAAGCCTCTCACCGCAAAAAAACGGCAAGAGGCTTTCCTATTTAAAATTAAAAAGCAGTAAAAGTCATAATTGAAAGTCAAAGCAGACCAACAACTAACAACTTCCAACCACCAACTAATCCTAGTAACGGTAGTATTCTGGCTTGTATGGACCTTCTGCTTTTACACCAATGTATTCCGCTTGGTAATCTGCTAAAGTTTCCAATTCAACACCGATTTTCGCTAAGTGTAAACGAGCTACTTTCTCATCTAAGTGCTTAGGAAGCATGTAAACTTTATTCTCGTATTTGTCTGTGTTTTCCCACAATTCTAACTGAGCCAAAACTTGGTTAGTGAATGAGTTAGACATTACAAAAGAAGGGTGACCTGTAGCACAACCCAAGTTTACCAAACGACCTTCAGCCAAAACGATAACGTCTTTACCGTCGATAGTGTACATATCAACTTGTGGCTTGATTTCGTCTTTTGTAGAACCGTATTCTTTGTTCAACCATGCCATATCGATTTCATTATCGAAGTGACCGATGTTACAAACAACTGCTTTATCTTTCATTGCACGGAAGTGCTTTTCAGTCAAGATATCTTTGTTTCCTGTCGCAGTAACTACGATGTTTGCTTCTGGAATTGCTTTCGCCATAGTCGTTACGCGGAAACCGTCCATTGCTGCTTGAAGCGCACAAATCGGGTCAATCTCAGTAACGATAACGCGTGCACCTGCACCACGTAATGAAGCCGCAGATCCTTTACCTACATCACCGTAACCAGCAACTACTGCTACTTTACCAGCGATCATCAAATCAGTCGCACGACGGATTGCATCTACACAAGATTCTTTACAACCGTACTTGTTATCAAATTTAGACTTTGTTACAGAGTCATTGATATTGATAGCTGGTAAAGTCAAAGTACCTTCACGCATACGCTCGTACAAACGGTGAACACCTGTAGTTGTCTCCTCAGATAAACCTTTGATACCTGCTACTAATTCTGGATTTTCATCCAAAACCATGTTAGTCAAGTCACCACCGTCATCCAAAATCATGTTCAATGGTTGACCGTCTTTAAAGTATAAAGTTTGAGCGATACACCATTCGAATTCTTCTTCTGTCATGCCTTTCCAAGCATAAACTGGAACACCTGCTGCTGCGATTGCTGCTGCTGCGTGGTCTTGAGTAGAGAAGATGTTACAAGAAGACCAAGTCACCTCTGCACCTAATGCTACCAAAGTTTCGATTAAAACCGCTGTTTGGATAGTCATGTGCAAACATCCTGCGATGCGTGCGCCTTTTAATGGTTGGCTATCGCCAAATTCTTCACGAAGTGACATCAAACCTGGCATTTCTGCCTCAGCCAATGTAATTTCTTTACGTCCCCATGCCGCCAGGCTAATGTCCTTTACTTTATAAGGCAATTTTGTTTCAACTGCTGCCATAATAAATAATGATTTTTAATTGAAAAAGTCAAAGTAAAATTTTGCGTAAAACTGAATTTAAAGTAAAATATTTTAATTTAAATCCTTTATCAAAATTAAACCAACGACAGGCGGTTCTTGCAACTCTTGGCTTTTTCTGTATGATTGAAAAATATGCCACAAAGGTAAGCTATTCCTTCCTCTTTGACAAAATTATCTTCTGTAATAACGGTCAAGATTGAGTAAGGTTTTGTTTTTTAACTAAAAATAGGTATGATTTAAAATAATCTATTTTCTTTATATGAAAATGAAGATGCTA
>CAZQTE010000315.1:0-7323 GCA_964595615.1 uncultured Saprospiraceae bacterium | reverse complement strand
AAACCCTCACATTAAAATAAAAAAACTATCTTGTGCCTTTAATTTAGAGGAAAGTCTTATCGCAAAATTTAACATCGTTTCTGTCAAAAGAAACATAAACTTTCCGCAGATGCAAGATATTTCAAAGAGAAACAATATTAAGATATTGGGTTTGGGGACTCGTCCTATGATTATGGTACATGGCTTTGGTTGCGACCAAAATATGTGGCGTTATGTCGTTCCTGTTTTTGAGGAAAAATATAAGATTATTTTATTGGATTTAGTGGGAACAGGAATGTCTGATTTGTCTGCTTTTGATGCCATAAAATACAAGACTTTACATGGTTATGCCGAGGACATTGTAGAGATTTGTGATTTCTTAAATCTTAGTGACGTCATACTCGTTGGACACTCTGTGAGTGCTATGATTTGTACCTTGGCTCACCTCAAACGTCCAAATTTATTCTCTGGCTTAATAATGGTTGGACCCTCACCGCGTTACATTAATGATAAGGATTATATCGGTGGTTTTGAAAGAGAAGATATAGAGGAATTGATAGAAATGATGGACAATAATTATCTCGGCTGGTCGGCAGCGACTGCGCCTGCTATCATGGGAAATCCAGAAAATCCTGCCTTGGGAGAGGAATTGACAAATAGTTTTTGCCAAACAGACCCTAATATTGCAAAGCATTTTGCCACAGCTACTTTCTTTTCAGACAATCGGAGCGACATACCCAAAATCAGTATTCCTACCTTAATCTTACAGTGTTCGGAAGATATAATTGCGCCAGAGACAGTTGGTTTGTATTTAAAAGAACATATAAAAAATAATAAATTTGTTCATCTAAAAGCAGCAGGACATTGTCCGCATATGAGTGCGCCTTCAGAAACTACTGGTGCAATGCAAGATTGGCTGACTGAAACTGAACTTTAAGAAATGGCACAAGAACAGTATTCAAAAAATAGTAGGAACTTCAAGCAGGTATTTGATACCGTGCCGTGCGGTTACATTCTGACTGATGATGAAGGACTGATTTTACGTATTAATAGTTCTTTTTGTGAGTGGTTGGGCTTTAAAAAAGAAGATTTAGAGAAGCAGAAGAAATTTTCTGACCTACTATCTCTTGGTGGTCGTATGTATTTTCAGACGACGCATTTGCCTCTATCTAAATTGCAAGGTGAAGTCCGCGAATTGAGTTATAAAATACTCTCAAAAGATAAGAAACGCCTGCCCGTTTTGGTTAATTCGAGTCGTCAACAAGTGGATGAGGAGGGAAGATTGCTTTTGAAAAGTGTATCAAATAAGCATGATAATTTATTAAAGGAATATATCACTCAATACATCGTCTTTCCATTTTCAGACCGTCAAAAATTTGAAGAAGAACTTTTAATTGCTAAGAAAGAAGCAGAGAGTGCCACAGCTACAAAGTCTATTTTTCTTTCTACGATGACGCACGAACTGCGCAATCCAATTCACAGTATTCTAAACGCGGGTAACTTATTGAAAGCGGAAGATTTGTCTCCTGACAATAAAGAATTACTGGATATCATTCGATTTTCTGCTCAGAGTTTGTTAGAACAAGTTAATTCTGTTTTAGAGATTAGTAAAATGGAAGCAGGTAATATTTCGCTCACAGAGAAATCTTTCGATTTACACAAATTACTCCACCGTATCGTTCAGTCTTTTAGACCACAAGCCGAGCAAAAAGGACTGTCTCTGACTTGGAATGTTTTGACTGAAGTACCTTTAAAATTCATGGGAGATGCCATGAAAATCAAGCAGGTTATTACAAATTTGCTCGGAAACGCTATTAAATTTACAGAGAAAGGCTCTGTCCGTTTAACTTTAGATTATAATGTTGAGGAGGAAGAACTACACTTCAAAGTAGAAGATACAGGTATTGGTATCAATCCCGATATTGCTGAAAAAATCTTTACACCATTTTCTCAAGCCAATGACCAGATTCACAGTGAATTTGGTGGAACAGGTTTAGGTCTATCTATTTCTCAAAAGATATTGCATGCTTATGGTAGTCGGTTAGAAGTAGCAGGGGAAGAAGGAAAAGGGGCAATTTTTTCTTTTAAGCTAAAGTTGATTTCTACTGATATTATCGTTCCCGAAGAGATTCCGACAGATTTTACTATTCAGACATTAGACCATCTTAAGGTTTTAGTGGCGGATGATGTGAAGTCTAATTTAATTATTATTGGGCGATATTTTGATAAATGGAATATAAAATATGACACGGCAGATGATGGCAAAGAGGCAATTGATGCTATTCTGAGTAATGATTATGACCTTGTCTTTTTGGACATTGGCATGCCCGTTATTACAGGATATGATGTTGCTAAGCATGTGCGTGGGAGAACTGAACCGAAGTATGCCGAGCTCCCATTATTAGCATTGACAGCTTACGATAAAAAGGATATGGAGGATGCTGTTTTGGAAAGTGGAATGAATGGAATGCTACAAAAACCTTTTTTGGAAAAAGAATTGTACGACCTAATTTGTACTTATGTAGATATAGAAAAAGACGAAGCAATAACACCTAATGAAGACTTGGCGCAGGAGAACTTAGCACCAAAAACACAAGTCGATTTCACTACTATTTATGAACTTTTTGGAGAGGATAAAGCAGACCTTAAACACTATCTACAGGCGGCAGTTAATGATTTAAGTAGGACAATACTCGATTTTGAAGAGGCAGAAAAGGATTTAAGTCTCAGTTTGTACAAAGACGCTGTGCATAAACTAATCTCAATCAGACGAATGTTAGGATTGAAAGAATTGTCTTCTTTATTAGAAAGTCAACGACAGCTTTTAGAAGATGAAAAATTTGATGCTTTTTTAGAAGTAGGGGAAAAACGTAAATTGTTAATGGAAAGCATTAAAGCAATGGTACAGAAAGAAATGGAAAAATAAATCCTATCGCCCCCGCAAAATATCCCAAACCAATCCCTTCGTCATCGTTTTCCCTCTTGCCTTAGCAAAGACCTTAGAAAAATCAAATCGCCAATCACAACCCTCTGTATATCGACTACAGCCATAAGCAGAATTGCCTTTCAAAACCTTGCCTTTTCCACACTTTGGACAAGGTAAAACGTCTGGTATTTTAGTTGTTTTTTGTGCTGCAATTTTCCCTTTTTTCGCCTCAAATTTCAAAGTATAATCTTTATCAAAACGCAGCAAACCTTCTTTTTTCTCTCCATTTTCCTTAAAACCTTTCAAGTTCACCGTTGAACCCTTCGCCATGAGACGTGCCAATTGTTTTTCTGAAATCTTCTTGCCCATAAACTCAAATGGCAATCGAAAAGTACAGCCCTCCGCATAGCGACTACAACCATAAGCAGACTTGCCTTTGAGCAATTTTCCTTTATAGCATTTTGGACAAGACTGTTGCGTTAAAGGCGTATTGGTAGCGGCTTTTTTCTTGGCTTTTGCGGCGCGGGTGGCTTTTGCACCGAATTTCTCGCCGCCTTTGCTTTTACCTTTTTTGTAGGATGTTTGTGGTGTAGAACTCACGAAACGCGCAGTCGTTCGGTCTTGTTTGACTTCCTCGACGACCTTAGATACCATGCCTTTCATCTCTGTGATGAAGGTGGCTGCGGAGTAATTGCCTGACTCGATTTCGCGCAATTGTTTTTCCCATTGTCCCGTTAATTCGGCAGATTTTACCAAGTCATTTTTGATAGTATCAATGAGGGAAATGCCCGTTTCCGTTGGTAAGATTTGCTTTCTATTTCGGACAGTATATTTACGTCTAAAAAGAGTCTCAATAATATTCGCACGTGTAGAAGGACGACCAATGCCGTTTTCTTTCATCAAATCGCGCAATTCCTCATCCTCCACTTTTTTACCAGCTGTTTCCATGGCGCGTAAGAGAGAGGCTTCTGTGTAATTTTTGGGCGGTTGGGTCATTTTTTCTAATAACTTGGGTTCGTGCGGACCCGTTTCGCCTACTTTAAAATCTGGTAAAACTTTCTCCTCATTTTCTTTCTCTTTTTCGGTTTTTTCTCTTTTGTCATCAGCAGTTGCAGCTGCTTTTTTATTTTTATTTGGAAAGACAACTTCACGCCAACCTTCTTTCAAAATTACCTTACCATTCGTCTTAAATACCACGGCAGCACTCTCTCCCAAAACGGTCGTTTTCGCCACCTCACAATCAGGATAAAACACCCCAATAAAACGCCTCGCAATAGCATCATAAACATTCCACTCCGCACCTGCCAGATTTTTCTCCATTCCCGTCGGAATAATAGCATGGTGGTCAGTTACTTTCTTATCATTGAAAACTTTGGGCGACTTACGGATTTTCGAACCTAAAAGCGTCTGTGTGTATTGAGAATACTGCTGCATTTTTCCTAAAATACCCGGCACCTTCGGATAAACATCATTAGGCAAATATGTCGTATCCACACGCGGATAAGTCACAATTTTTTGCTCATATAATTTCTGAACAATCTTCAATGTATTATCCGCCGAATAGCTAAATCGCTTGTTGCAATGCACCTGCAAACTGGTCAAGTCAAACAACTTTGGTGCATACTCTTTCCCATTTTTCTTTTCGACTTTAGTAATCGTAAATGGCTGGTCTTGAACCTGTTGTAGTAATTTTTCGCCGTCCTCTTTCTTTTGTAATTTGCCTTTGATGTATTGAAAATTGGTATCTCTATAAGTAGTATGCAATTCCCAATAAGGCTCAGGTTTAAAGTTCAAAATCTCATAATGACGCGCGACCAACATGGCGAGGGTAGGGGTCTGTACGCGCCCGACAGAAAGGACTTGTTTATATCCGCCGTACTTGAGCGTGTATAACCGCGTTGCATTCATTCCCAATAACCAATCTCCAATCGCACGCGAAAAACCAGCGTAATAAAGATTGTCATAATTAGTCGCGTTTTTAAGATTTTGGAAACCCTCTCGTATCGCCTCCGCAGTCAAAGATGAAATCCATAAACGCAGTACTTTTCCTTTATATCCAGCCTCATTTATAACCCAACGTTGTATCAATTCTCCCTCTTGCCCCGCATCCCCGCAGTTGATGACGACATCCGCTTTTTTGAATAGCTTTTTGACTGTATTAAACTGCTTTTTGACACCTTTATCCTTCTTAACCTTGGTCTCAAATTTCGTTGGCAACATCGGCAAAGTATGCATCTGCCACCTTTTCCAATCATCAGAATAATCATCAGGCGCTTTCAACTCACAAAGATGTCCAAAAGTCCAAGTGACCTGATAGCCGTTCCCTTCAAAGTAGCCGTCATGACGGGACTTTGCGCCGAGAATGTAAGCGATTTCTTTCGCCACGGAAGGTTTTTCAGCGATGCAGACTTTCATAGTTTAGTTGGTGGTTGGAAGTTGTTAGTTGGTAGTGGGCTTGTGGGTTTTTGCTATTAGACTTTATGAATGAGGTTGAGTGAGTTTTAAACGCCGTTATTTTATTCTTAGTTTTCTTTTAAAAGAAGGATAATTGTTGATACTTTGACTGATTTTAAAGGGAAAATAAGTATAAAAGAACAAGTTTAAAGCTACTCAAATCTCGTTCATAAAGTCTATTGTTTTATTATTTTTTTGAGCCCTGTTTTCCCTTCTGAAATAATCCTCAAAAAGTACATTCCCTTAGGCAAATCAAACATCGAAATCTGAGTCTCAAAAGTATCGTTTTTCTCTTCAAAAACAAGTCTTCCCATTTCATCTCTCAACTCAATTTTATTCATTTTAAATTCAGAGGAAACAGTCAATAAATCCTTAGTAGGATTTGGAAAGGCTTGGAAATCAATTTGTTGTGAAATGTCATTAATAGAAGTCATTGTATTTGAAGTCCATTGCTTCGTCTCAAATTTTAGTAATCTAGCTGGCAAAATAGAGAACTCTTCCGCGCTAATAAAGCCACGACCTGCACCACTGAAAACAATACCTTCTGTCTGACTATTATCTAAAGAATTGCCAAGACTGATGCGACGTTTATTACCTCCAAAAAGATTACCAGTAGGGTAATCAAAAAACAACCAGAGAATATTTGTGCCAGCTGTTGTGTAACCCAATAGAACGATAGTTCCTTCTTCGTCAATATCTGCCCCTGTAACCAAGCAATTCGCGGGGAATTCATCAATAACTTGCGCTTCATAAGTTCCTGGTTCAGCGGGAATCACATAATGGCGAGTCTGAAAATCTATCCAGTTTTTACTGAATAAGTGTAGATTACCCTCTAAATAGAAAAAAGCTTCACAATCATAATTATTAGCATTGTTCATCAAGGTGAAATCTGTCTGATCAGCATAACTAAATTCAATCAAGTCAGCATTGACGACTAGCTCGTTTTCAAGGTCAGCCTTGCTTACTCTATAAATACGTAAATCAGTCCGATTACCATCGTTATTGCCAAAGTCACCAATAAAAATATGTGTATCACTCTGCGCTAACTCTTCCCAATCATGATTGTCTGCTGTCGCAATAATAACCTCTTTTGTAATCTCCGCTGTCGTAGTATCAATGCGATACAATTTATCCTCTCCAGCTGCATCTGTGTGTGTCCAAAGCATATTATTAAAAAAGGCTAAACCCGAATTTTCTTCTAAAACATCTGGCATTATAGCCACTTGTGTTAGTGGATAATCCGTACCTGTGTAGAGGCAAGAACCGTCATTAGTGAGGGCGTTTTCATCGAAGTTGTTGGCTTGTGGGTCAGTACAACCCATTTGTGCACGGACAGTAGACAGGCTTCCTAATAGGAACAATAACAATATAATTCTGAGTGTCATGTGTAGTTTTTATTAGCTTTCAAAAGAGGGAGGAATAGGGCGAAGATAGCGGTTTTTAGTTAAAAGTGAGGTGTTTTTTTGGTATTGCGTGAAGGAATATCTCATTTTGTTCAGTTACTCAGGAATGGTGTAGAAAAAAGCCTATTCAATATCAGAAAAAAACAATATCTAAAATTCAGGTTCTTTATGAAATCGGTTAGCAAAGTTTGACATTAGTTACTCAAATGGTGACTTTGAGTCGAATGTCGTCAACTTAAGGAATTGTTGGCGCGAGGCTCCAGCCTCGTGACTATTATTCATCTGCCTCTGGCAGATAAATAACCGCCAGAGGCGGATAAATACTAAGCACGAGGCTGGAGCCACGCGCTAACATCTTAATTAATAAAACAGATGTTTTCCTTAAGTTGACGACATTCGACTTTGAGTCACCTTTTGAGTAGCGTCCTGTGATTTACCAACCAAAATCATAAAGAACCAAATTCATCAAAATCTAAAAAAAGGGGAAAAGTATAATTGCTCTTCCCCTTTTTGTTTGCTCGGCATGCAACCAGACTCCGACGAGTTGGAAGAAACTCTGAC
>CAZQTE010000314.1:1917-7343 GCA_964595615.1 uncultured Saprospiraceae bacterium | reverse complement strand
GAATTAATTGCACGACCTCTCTTTTTTAAATAATAATACCACAGAAAAAATGTTGCTCCTGTACGATAGGGAGACCATTCGTTAGCTATTTCAATCGCTTCATCCTTGTTCTTTGCACCTTTGAGTTCTTTCACTGTATTTATTGCTGCAATGTCACCAGGGGGAAAAATATCTGGACTCTTGAGACAAAACATGAGATATATCTGTGCAGTCCAGTTTCCAATGCCCACTATTTTCATTAATTCTGATTTGGCCTTTTCTTCTGAAAGCTTAGGTAAATCAGAAAGAACCAAACTTTTAGCGATTATTGCCTTTGATAACTCGCGTAGATAACGTGTCTTTTGTCGACTGATATAACAATTCCGCATTTCTTCATCAGACAGACTTAACATATTTTCAGGTGTAAAATCTCCTAATCGTTCTTTCAGTTTATTATAGGCACTTAATGCAGATTCTAATGAAACTTGTTGTTCCAAAATTATATGCGCCAAAGTCTCAAAACCTTCAGGACGTTCCCAGCTTGGTGGTAAGCCATAGAGATTTTTGATATCTGAGAAAATAGGGGCTAAAGCGCAGAGGGCTTTGACAGTTTTATCGTTGATTATTGGCATTGAGTTATGAATGGCTTGATAATATTGAATGCGTTGGTTCGCCTTTCAGCAAACATAGTCAACTCATTCAACATAAGGAATGCGAAAATAATAGATTCAGAATCAGCTTTCTTACTGTTCAACGAACAACTTCTTTAACAAAATACCACGAGCATTCGTAATTTTCACCCAATATAAACCCGTTGGTAAATCGGAAATATTCAAAACCGAATTTCTATTTTCAAATTGACGAATAATTTGTCCATTTGTAGCAATAATCGAAATATTTGAAATATCATTCACCTCTCCTATCGATTGCAATCTAACTTCATTTTGAGCAGGATTTGGATATAAAATCACATCCCAATCTTTTTCACTCTTTATTTTAGCATTGACTATTTTTGAAATAGTCTCTGTTCCATCTACATCTAACTGACGTAAACGGTAATAGTAATTTACACCCGCAATTGCAGCTTTATCTTCGTGTCTATAATCAATTGCTTGTGATGAATTATTTGCCCCTTCTAACCAAGCTATTTTTTCAAAATCTCTATCTGGGAAAAGACTTCTTTCTAAATAAAAACCTGCGTTATTTCGCTCATTTCGTGTTTCCCAATTCAGTAAAATAGATTTTGTTTGTGCTTTTGCTGTAAAATCAGTCAATTCAACAGGCAGTATTGCATTCTCACAAGTGCAAACTTGTACATTATCCACATACCAGCCGTCACGTCCATTACAACCATCCGTTCCTACTTCCCAGCGAAACTGAATATTATCACCTACGGCAACTAAACTGGTTAAGTCTAACTGACTTTTACCCCAACTCCCTCCAACAGAACCTCCGTCTGTTCCTGTGAATGCAACCTCACTTGCCATTGGATTGTCATTGCCACTTGAGGCTGGATTAATACTTCCATTATAACTGTTAAAAGTGAAATTAGCTGCCGGCATGACTGTCCAAGCACCGCTGTTTACACTATATTTAAGATTTCCGCCATCCCAATTGGGTTCGGTCGCAACATAATGTTCAAAAGTCATATAAATATTTGGGGTTCGTCCAGCAGGAATGGTAATTTGAGGGCTTTCTAAACGAATAATTCCATTTTCTAAATCACTTCCACAATTTCCATTAACAGGGTCTGTACCAAACATTGCAGAGCCTGCGCGTCCTCTAGGTAAACTATTGTCAATCACCCAAACACGAGTTTCCCAAGTAGCTGGATTAGATGGAATATCGATGGTCGTAAATCCACCCATTCCGCTTTCAAAATCTTCAAAAAAGATATTACTTTCTTCATCGGGGGCAGTACATAAATCTGTTGAATTTTGAGCCAACAAAGGTTGGAAGTTACAATCTGGTGTCAAATTCATTTCTACCGCAGTAATCGCATCTGTCACTTCTTGACAATCAGCGGCAGTAATAATCTCCCCAGAAGGTCCTGCTGGTGCCGCGTCCATTGATAAACCTTCTAAGTTAATTCCTAAAAGGTCTTGGCAAGCCATTTCTAAAGCATTGGCTTGGTCAATAAAATCACTTGTATTAGTTAAGTAGACACTTTGCGCACGCCAAAAAATGTGTGCGGCCTTCGTGAAACCAATCGCGGTCACTGTCTGTCCATTATAAGCACCTCCGTCTACAAGTAACATATATAGGTGATTATTGACTCCCGAATTAATATGAACACCACCATTATCGCTTGTTGCACAGTGATAATCTGAATCACTCACTTTTCCCGGATGCCCTTTACAAGTTGGGTCATACATATCACGAATTGGACCACCAGAGAATGCCGTTGCATCCTCTCCCAATCTCCAACGTAATGAACTATTACAAGTCGTACGAATAGAAAGGTCTTCATCGACATCTTCATAGCCATTTAATAAATCAATTGTCTCTCCCCAAATATCTGAATAAGACTCATTCAATGCGCCCGATTGCCAAGCATAAATTAAGTTATTCGTGTACTCTGTATAGGCATGTCCCCACTCATGCCCGATAACATCATCTGAGGCCGTCCCGTCACAATAGTTGGCTGTTGAACCATTCCAAGTTGCATTAGGACAGCTGACATTAGGATTGTTATTTATCGTTCGCATTTCTGCATCTGCACCGTCATAAGAAGCAAAGCCAAAGGCATTATTGAAAAAATTATAAACATCTTCTGATGCAACTACCTCGTTTTGTTGCCAATTAGTTAAACTTCCAGGAAAAGCATCGCCTTCATTCCAGACCTCCGTAGATAAATTGCCTTCGTAAACTCTACGATGCATTGCATGAGGCATTCCTGTGAATTGTTGTACCAACTTTCTGGTATGTGCATCGATGAAGAGATATTCGCGAACGTTGGCATCATTGCGTACTTCAATATGATATACTAAATGATTTTCGCCAGCTTCATTATAAACCAAGCCTTTCTTGAAATATTTTAATTCGTTACTATGAATGAAAGGAGGGATTGTTGCGTAGTCCTCAGTTTGAGTATTGACAATATTTAAGGCTAATTCGGCAGCTTCATCTGTATTGATTTCAGGTATAGGAGAGACGTATAATTCAGGAATGAAAACACCATTAAGGGCAGTTAACTTTTGATTTTCGTCAAAATGTAGACGCAAATCTCCTCCAAAAACAGGTAAATCATTAATGTTCTGTTGGAAATACAAATGTGATTTGCCGTAGCGGTCAATATCTGTTTTTTGAATTTTTAATTCTACCCTATCCAAATTTAAACCGAATGCTTCTCCAAACTCATTGAAGAAATTATCTGCTTTCTCCTCAAGATTTGTTCCTACTAAGCTAAGAGCAGCATTTTTTGGAAATCGAATGAAATTTGCTTTTTGATTAATTGAGTTTACAGAAATTTCCGCTTTATAGTTTTCTTTTAATACTCTTAAGGCTGAGTTCTCCTTTTGAGCGAAGATAGTAGTGGTGAAAAGTAAAGCAATACTGGTGAAAACAAACTTATTAAATTTCATACTATAATGATGTTTGATTTGGAAAAGTAGTTTTTTAGACAGTAAGATTAGGTAAAAGAGGGGTCAGAAATTAAACTTGGGGAAGTGAGCGGAGGTCTGGAATTTTTTGATTTGACGAAGAACGTTTGGTTTTTAGCACAAATTTTAAGCCGAAAGATAATCAAAATTTTATATTTGCCATAAATCATAAATACCAATACAAAAATAGGTATGAATTCGCAAAATATCTCATTTCGACTCGCAAATATCAATGAATTGTCGCTCGCCTTATCTTTATTGAAAGAAGCTGCCGAATGGCTTCAAACTAAAAATACGCAACAATGGTCTTTTTGGATTAATCCGCCTGCGGAAAAGATAGACTGGATTAAAGAGGGATTTGAGAATGAGGAGTTTTATTTTGTCTATCAAAACGAAATTTTATTGGGAATGTTCCGGCTTATGTATTTTGATGAACAATATTGGGGTAAACGCCCCGACCGATTTGATAAGGCGGCTTATGTGCATTCTTTGACGATAAAACGGGAGTTTGCAGGGCAGGCTTTGGGTGCTTTATTTTTGCAAAAAATAGAAGATAAATTGCGTTCTGAAGGTGTTTTTAAATTTCGTTTGGATTGTATGCAGTCCAATGAAGGTCTTTGTAATTATTACGAAAGACAAGGATTTATAAAAGTTGGAGAAGTGCAAATGAGTTGGGCGATGCAGAATCTCTATGAGAAAAAACTTTAATTTCTTTTACTAATCTTCGTAATAACTCAAACCAGACTTAAAATTAGCCGCTATCCGATTTCGCAAACGATTTGGCTGTAAAACCTCCACACTTGCCCCAAAACCTAAAATTACCCTTTCTAATTCAAAATTAGGAATCACGCACAAATTGAAAGTGATAAAGCCATCCTTTTCCTCAATGATTTCTTGTGAAGGATGTATAGGTTTGGTCACCACATAAGGCGCATTAGCAGGATTGAAACGTAAGATGACATTACTCGGTCTTTGATTCATCACACTCACGCCGACGACATCTTTAAAGTAGTTTTCCGCCGTAAAATCGCCTGGTTCGATATATGGAGTATCTGCTTTTTCGACGGAAGATATTCTATCTAAGGCAAAAATGATGACTTTCATGCCCTCATCTCTCGTTCCCAAAATAAACCAGCGATTTCGATATTCCTTCAAAATCCACGGATGAAAAACCAATTCAGAAGCTTCCCGCGCTTTAAAACTCTGATAATTCATCCGTATCGCCTGTTTCTGACGAATAAAACGATACAACTCTTCCAACATCGAAAAATTACGCAAACGCTCATTTTTCTCCGTATCAATAATCGAACGTGCATCATTCTTGACTGAATAAACCTTATCCTCTAATTTCTGCACCATATCTCCCACATCCGCAAAATGCGAAAAACCCCGAAATTGCTTCAACATTTCAACCGCCTCCGACAATTTTCCCAAATCTTGCTGCGTCAAAGGAATATTCGTGATACTATATTCTTTGTCTTCATAGGTGTAATATTTCTTCTCCAAAACAACAATTGGCGCATTATAGCCCAATTTATCCGAGCGCATCACCTGAATATCTGCCTGCACCGTCCGGCGACTGACTCCTTTATCTATCCCTTCAAATTCATAAAGCGCATCAGAACAAGCATCTATTAAGTCATTCAATGTCCACTTGCGAAAGCGATTGCGCAGGCAATTGTCAATGGTACGATAGCGGATGAGGGCGTTGCGATTTGCTGGCATGAGGAAAGGTTGAAAAGATTGTAGTGAATTTTTCTCAAAAGTAGATATTTTTTTTGACTGCGCAAATATACTGCGTACTGGGGATGGTTACGAAACTGTCATTTTGGTAGATAGTATTGC
>CAZQTE010000314.1:0-1817 GCA_964595615.1 uncultured Saprospiraceae bacterium | reverse complement strand
TATTAACTCAAATGAGATAAAAGAGCAGTAGGATTAGTAAACGTACTCATATTAATATCTCCTCTTTGCACCTCTTCCACAAAATAATTAGCAAAATCACCAATATTTACATCTTCTAGGGTGCCACCGTCCCGAAAGTGAATTCTATAAAATTCACCAACCGTTGCCGTGTAAATACCTGCAACTGCTGCACCAGCTACATTCGAGCCGCCACCTGGCAATACTGATACCACCAAATTAGTTCCTAATTTAGCAATGGCGCTTCCCATAGCTGAATAAATTGCAGTTTGGGTTAAATCCTCTGTGTCTACAGAATAAAGCTGTGCTAACTCACGAATCATAAATAATTGAGCGGCAGCCGAACCCAAAATATCTATCCCAGTTACAGGAATCAAACCTGCCGCTGCAGATGCTAAGGTATATTTTTTTATGGTATTTGCTGATTGCTCTTCATAAATATCATTGCGATTGACAACAGTTTGGATGGGCTGAGTTTCTATTTTTTGAGTCATTTTGAATTCTTTAATTTCTACGAATAATTTGGTATTTGTGGAGTTAAAACGAGTCTCTCTCTCTGATGTTCATTTTTCTCAGCTTCCGTTTTTAACGAAGTACCTGCTTACTCATTTTCATTTGCCTATTATCAAAATTATAGCGAACACCCAACGCTCTCGCCCGTTTTAGCGACAGAATATTTTATTTCTAACTAAAATTACAATTATGATTACCGACAAAATTTTTAAAGAATTAGCAAGCATCGAAGACCAAACTTGTGTATCTATTTATGTATCAACACATCGTGCGGGACAGGTAGAAAAAGACCGAATTGAATTAAAAAATGCTATCAAAGAAGCTCATAATAAGTTGGAAACCATTGGATATTCAAGCAAAGAAGCAGATGATTTTCTGAGTCAAGCTAGTGATTTGACAGAAAACCAAGATTTTTTACATAGTCAGTCTGACACTTTAGCGATTTTCATTACTAAAGATAATTTTCAGTATTTCAACCTCCCTATCCAAACTGAAAATTACACTTTCGTAGGTAATGAGCATTATGTTTTGCCTTTATTGAAAGAGTTGAACTCAAAAGAACGCTTTTTTATTTTGGCTTTAAGTCAAAATGAAGTACGCTTTTTTGAAGGACGTAGTACAGGTATTTACCCCGTCATTATCGAAGATTTAGTACCCGCAGACCGTGCAGAGGCTTTGAAGTATTACGATAGTCCTGAGGCTAAATTACAACATCACGCTGGTGCAAATGGTGGTTCCGTTTTTCATGGACAAGGTGGCGGAAAGGATGTAGAAAATGCACGTTTAGAAGAGTATATGCGCGCCATTGATAGTGGATTAATGGAAATGTTGCACGATGAAAAAGTGCCAATGATTATTGCTGCTGTTGATTTCTTAGTACCAATGTACCGCAATATTTCAAACTATAAATACATTTCAGACAAGCAAATTAGTGGAAATCCTGAAAGTATGTCACCGACAGATTTGCACCACGCAGCATTAGAAGAACTTTCTGAGCACTTTGCAAGTACAAAAAGGGATGCTTTAGAGAGTTTCAATGCGTTTTTAGCGGAAGACAAAGCCGATATGACTGTGGCAAATATTATTCCCGCAGCTATTAATCAACGAGTAGATACTTTGTTTGTAGATGCTACACAAAAATATTACGGAACAGTAAACGCCGCAACTCAAACGGTTAAGATTGCAAATGAAATGACCGCTGACAATCAAGAATTGTTAAATACTGCTGCCAAATATACTTACCTCAACGGAGGCGATGTCTATATTTTGAATAAAGAAGAAATGCC
>CAZQTE010000313.1:0-7360 GCA_964595615.1 uncultured Saprospiraceae bacterium | reverse complement strand
AGTAACTAATGTCAAACTTTACCAACCGATTTCATAAAGAACCAATTGATTTCTAAATTTTGAGTAACGAAAAAAAGGTTTTGCAGACTATTACATCTACAAAACCTTATTTATTTTCATCTTGATTATTTCAAAAATGAAATAAAACAAGAATTCCAAAGATAATTAGCAAATTAGACTGTCAAAAAACTGAGGTCTAATACCTAACATCTTTTAATATTCATCTTCGTTGAAGAGAAAATCATCTTTACGCGGGTAATCTGGCCAAACATCTTCGATGCTTTCATATACCTCTCCTTCGTCTTCCATTTCTTGCAGGTTTTCAATAACCTCCATTGGCGAACCTGAACGAATCGCGTAATCAATCAACTCATCGCGAGTTGCCGGATAAGGCGCGTCTTCTAAGTGATAGGCTAATTCCAATGTCCAATACATAACAAATAATAATTAAATCGTAAAGAAAAATTTCTCTCCGATTGAGTGAGTGTTTATTAAAAAACAAAAATTCGATTGAAAAACTTGATTGAAAATATCATTTATACTTCCTCAAATTTGTCACAAAAGTAAAAAACTAATTGAAACGAAACAATAAGTCAAAAATTAAAATTGAAATGAAATTTCAGCTTTAATTCACAACTGAATATCAAGTAATTATGAAGTTAAAAAAACATAAACTTTATTTCTCTTCATTGTATTAGACTTAATAAATGAGGTTGAGTGAGTTTAAAGCTGCTCAAACCTTATTCATAAAGTCTATTCATCTCTTTTAAAGAGAAATATCAATAAGTAGACCAATTTAAGGGCAAGTTTGATTTACTTCTATCTAATTTTATGATACAAAATTGTAAGCATTTCCATAAGTTTCACATCCATGATAGGCATTCAACTCTATATTTCCAAATGGGAACGTATATTTTTTCAACTTGTTTTAAATCTTTTATTTTTTTATATTTTCTATAGGATTCTGTTAACCTTATACCACTTTTCAGCCTCCCCCCTTCTGGGTATAATTTTTAGGCAAAAAAACAAAATAAAATAATTTCATTTTATATTAACTTGAATTTCAGACATTTAAATTAAATAAATAATTACAAAATAAGTTTAGTGAGTTTTACGTTTAAAATAAAAGTAAAAAATAAGAATTAGTTTCTTTACCTTTGTAGCAGCAAATAGAACGGAATATGTTTATCTATTTAACTACAACTCCCAAAAAATTACTCTCCACTAATCAAGGTTTAACTATTTTTTATTTTCCAATTTTTCACTTCGGACTTAAACTTATTAATGTGCATTTATCTCCCCTCATGCGCGTTTCTACCCCTTTCCACCTCCCATTTTTTTAATGTTCACAGGTATCGAAAATTTGTATTTCGGCTAAAAGTCAAATGAAATTTAGATATAGAATTATTCAAATAGAGTATTTATATAATTTTACTTTATTGAATACATTCACCGTGCGGTACCTACTGGGATTGGAATTCCTAATTATTGAATTCTCATTCACTCCCCCCTTCCCCCCTCTAAGCGCGTGGGTAGATTTTTCGAAATGTGTATTACCTTCCTTTATACATAATTCTACAAGTATTATTTATTTTACTTGTGTCGATAAATCAACCCATCGCTTTTGTTTGTTAGACTATTAATTCAATAGATTTTATCCTAAAAAATATTTTTTTATACTCCAATAAATCATCCCCAATATGAGAAGTTTTACTTTTCTTTTGCTTGTTATTCTATTTACTGCTTGTGAAAAAGAAGTTTTACAAGAAGTAAATCCTGTTTTAGAGACACCAGAAGCTAGAGGAACAAATATTGCACGCGTTCAAAACGACTTTATGAGGTTGCTCTCTAATTCAGCAATGTCGACTCTTCTAGAACCAGAATTTTATGGACGACAGTCTAATTCTTTTAGTCCCAACATTAGCTGTGTAAATACGACCTATGCTTCAAGTGGAAATACCTTAGACATTAATTTTGACACTTTAGCAGGTAATTCTATTCCTTGCATTCTTCCTAATGGAGCTAAAATACATGGAGACTTAAGGTGGAATCTAAACTTCAATTCAGATGTTTGGGCAACGAAAGAGTGCCAACCTGGCTTTTTAGAATTTGACAATATTTATTGTGACGGAACTGTCATTGAAGAATTACGTGGACCTAATGTAGCTTCACCAAAATTCTTTGTTAATTCAGGTTGCCCTAATCATTCCGATGTTGTAGAGCCAACTGAGCCACAAATTACTCTGGATTTCAAGGTTAGCAATGATTTTCTTTATAAAATCACCTCTAATAGCGGTCGGAGGACTTATATTAATCCTGTCCCCTCTCCTGGCATTTTTGCAAGTTTAACAACTACTAATGACTTTGATGCTACGCCAACATTTAACGACTTATACGAACGTAGTTATGAATTAGACATCAATGTAGCAGAAAATATCCTCTTCTGTCCATTCACAGAAGTAGAAGTTTTTGAACCACAAAACACTTCTTCAACGCCAGATGATATTTATACAATTATGACCTCTCAACCTTTAATTTTCACGCCTTTTGTATGTAAACACGTTACATCTGGAATGTTAGAGTTACGTAGTTTGCCTTCTTTTTGTCCAGGCAGTTTAACTGCTACAGATTTAGACTTATTGATGACCATTGATTTTAGTGTAAATGCTGCTGGCGTTTCTAACACGAATGATTGTGACGGATATGTTAATATTTGCGATTATTCAGGGAATCCTGCTTCACCTACTTGCGAACTGATAAATTTAGAAGACTACTAATTTTAAATATGAAATATGAAATTCATACTTCATATTTCATATTTCATATTTTCTTTTCTCTATTTTTGCCCCAATGAGCAAATCTTCTAAAAAGAAAAAAGCACCGATTGGTATTTTCGACTCAGGCTATGGCGGCTTGACTGTCTTACGCGACATTGTATCGATTTTGCCTGATTACGATTATTTGTATCTAGGAGACAATGCACGCGCACCGTATGGAACACGCTCATTTTCAACTATTTACGACTACACTTTACAAGCTGTCAAATTTCTTTTTGAACAAAATTGTCCTCTCGTTATTCTTGCCTGCAATACCGCATCTGCACGTGCATTGCGCAATATTCAGCAGAAAGACTTACCACATTTAGTTCCTGACAATCGGGTTTTGGGTATTATTCGTCCAACAGCAGAGGTGATTGGCGATTATACAAATACGGGTAAAGTTGGAGTGCTAGGTACTCCAGGTACGGTCAAATCAGAATCTTATATTATCGAGATTAATAATCAATTTCCTGATGTGGAGGTATATCAAGAAGCCTGTCCGATGTGGGTTTCTTTAGTAGAAAATGGAGAATTGAATAATGCTGGTGCTGACTATTTTGTGCAGGATAAAATGGAGGAATTATTCGCGAAAGATGTGGATATTGATACTGTCTTATTGGCTTGTACACATTATCCTTTGTTGTCTGATACTATTGAAAAATATACGCCCAAAGGCGTTTCTATTCTCTCTCAAGGGAAAATTGTGGCGGATAGTTTAAAGGATTATTTAGAGAGACATGAGGAAATTGAAACGCGGCTTTCGAAGGGTGGAAAGCGGCAGTTTTTGACGACAGGGAATGCGGAGGAATTTTCGGGGAAGACGAAGGTTTTTTATGGGCGGAAGGTGAAGGCGAGGAAGGTTTATTTGATGTAAAAACTAAAGCAATGGAAATCTCTATATTCAATATCCTTTTCAAGATAATAATGTGTTTAGTTCTTCTCAGTGCTGTAAGAATGCTAATTCAAGGAGTAAAATTTTTCAGAAATTCAAAATATGAAGCAATGCCAGAAGACAGAAAGCCAAACACAAAAATACTTTTCGCTGTAATAATTATAATGTCTCTTGTATTTATCTACCTGATTGTCAATTCACTAATCGATACTTAGAAAAATCAAGTCAACAAATCTTCTCCACGCAATTCTAAATCAAAAGCAGCAAAAGTCCATTTATCGCCTTTTTCATAGGTAGATTTTTCCATGTAGTCTCCGTCTTTTGGCTTCCGAAAAACTTCTACCGTTTTATTTTGTGGAATGACAATCCAATATTCAGGAATGCCCGCTTTTGCGTAGCTTCTCTTTTTTTCCACACGGTCTGTTTTCAAAGTGAATACCGCTACTTCGATAACTAAGTGAATATCCTTAGCCGTAGGCAATCTATCATCGTAAAAATCCTCTTGAAATCGCAGAATTGTGATATCTGGTTCGGGTTCCGACGCCTTATTGATGCGTATCGAACCTTGTGTTCTGACTAAAATTTCATCACAGGACTTGGTAAAAAAACGAGATACCTTATCTACATGACTATTGTGCTTTGGGGTAATTGGACTCATTGTATAAATTATTCCATCTAAAAGTTCTACTCTTGGCTTATTATCAAAAATACCAGCTTTTCCCATTTTTTGATAATCATCCGCAGAAAGAAGCATTTCTGGAATGGGAGAATTTTCATTCATAGTTTCTAAAATCTCCTCAGGTAGATAATCCGCTTTATAGTAAATCACTCCGCCCAACAATTCCACTCTATGCTTGTCATCAAAGATGCCAATTTCTTTCATTTTGTGATAGTCATGCACATCAAATAGAAGCCTTCGCAGGGAAATATCTTGCTCAATTTGTTGTATTGCCTGTGTCATGTCTTCAATTTTAGATTCCATTTAGGAATGCGAGATTAATAGATTCAGAATCTGAGCCGCTTATTTTTTCGTTTAGTTTTGGCTTAAAAATGGGCGTTTGTCGGGGCAAACAACCATTTTTTAAGTGAAAAATAAGTGAAAAATAAGTAGTTCAGATTCTGAAGCTATTATTTTCGCATTCCTTATCTAACGAATATAAGAATTTTGGCTAGGAAATCCTAAAAATATCCCTCCTTAAACTCATCCAACTCTCTTCTCTCCCGCTTCGTCGGACGTCCTGCCCCTTTATCCCGACGCTCAGGCTGTGCTTTACCGACAAACCAATCTTTGTATTTATTCATTTCTTCCTCTGGCGTCAAGTTCTCATAACAAGTCACAGCAATAGGTGCTCCCACACGTTTTTCAAGGAGTTTTAACACCTTAAAAGTCATATTGAATCCTTCCTTTCGAACCTGTACGATATCGCCTACTTCTACACTTAAAGAAGGCTTGGCCGTTTTCTCTCCGACGATGACATTCTTTGATTTACAGGTATCTGTTGCCAGTGTTCGTGATTTGAATATCCGAACCGCCCACAACCATTTATCTACTCTTACTTTGTCCATTTTTTTTTAAATAATATATGTCTGTATAAATACTCTACAACTCTCTTAACTCTTTGGTTAACAACTCCAATTCCGTTTTTACTAATTCCGCATCTGGTAGGCTTTCACTTTTGTACATGCGATGTGATAATTCGTCAATCGTATTCAAGTAACCTTCCTCATAGGCGATATCGCTTTTGACACTTTCAAAATTAGCAATATCATCTAAGTTCTTTTCTTTGAGCTTTTGGAGGTTTTCTTTCTTAGCGAATAGTTTTTCGGTTAACTGATGATTATGTAAAAGCGTACCTAATTTCTTGACACAAGCCCTGAAAAAATCAATTTTCACCTGTCTCAAATCGCGCTCTTTCTCAAAGGCAGCTATCAACTTTTCTGCTTCTATTCTATTAGCAGAATTGACTTGATGATAGCTGTTTAAACTTTCATTCAGTTCTTTGATATCCGAATTTATGACTTTTATCTCTTTTTCGTTGAGTTGGATTTGTTCTTGGCAGTAGTTTATTTTCTCATCTAACTTTCCTGCGTGACTATTATTATAAGCAATATCCTCATTCCTCAATTTCACTAATCCCTTAATTTTATACATTGGATAAATAAGCGCAAAAATGAATAGCAATGCAACCAATAAGAAAAAACCTGGACGACCAGCAATAGATAAAAATCCCACGACAATCGCGAAACCAATTACAGGAAGAAAGAAGTTATATTCAGAGTTTTTATTCATACTATGTCAAATAAACGCAATTTTGGGCGACAAGATTAAATATTTTCCAAAAAATTAAAAAAACTTTTAAACACTTTTCAATAAAGGCCGTTTCTCTCGTATCACTCTGAAATTACCAAATGAAACAAGATTTATTGAAAAGTCAAAGACTGCTCAATTTCAATACCGTGTAACAGAAGTTTGTTAAACTTTTTTCGCCCGGTATTCAAGAACTAATGTTTTTTGTTTGTTTATAGTTAGGATGCTGACCTTATTGGGACGGCATCCTTTTTTTGTTTGTCACATAAATCAAAAACAAAATGGGCTGCGAGAAGGTTTCTTCGCAGCCCATTTTGTTTTAATTCCAATATCTAGCATCCCCCTGACTATTGCACCTTAAAGTCATAAGTAATCGTTCCACATTGCTTTTCTATACTACTAGCTGAGAATTTCCATTTTTTC
This sequence comes from uncultured Saprospiraceae bacterium, assembly GCA_964595615.1. Lineage (GTDB taxonomy): Bacteria > Bacteroidota > Bacteroidia > Chitinophagales > Saprospiraceae > JAHDCG01. The sequence goes on along the minus strand of CAZQTE010000313.1, from coordinate 918 downwards.
GCATTAGCAGCAGCAATTTTCTTCAACTCACTCGTTTGGTTAGTACTACCTCTGATTGTGAACTCTGGTTCGCCAATTACTCGACCGTCTGAACCAACACATATTTTCATGACAACAGTACCTGGTGTTCTAAAATTATTCGATGGCTTTGGATTGGATTTAATACCGCGACTTCCTAGTCCACCACCAATCTTACCACTACCAGTACTTATCCCTTCTAAAACATCAGAATTGGGGTCACCATTCGGGTCACCTTGATTTCCGGCTGTACCTGTATTTCCTTTTCCACTTCCATTACCTCCACCAAATGCTCCAGAATACTTATTCTTAGTCTCATTATACTTTGCAGCAGCATCTGCTTTTCTTTTGGCTTCGGCGTCAGCTTTACGTTTGGCTTCGGCGTCAGCTTTACGTTTGGCTTCGGCTTCTGCTTTCTTCTTCGCATCCGCTTTTCTTTTGGCTTCTTTTGCTTCTCTTTCTGCCTTATCTGCTTTACGCTTTGCTTCTTCTTTTTTCTTTTTCAAAGCTAAAGCCTCCGAGTTATCTGTCTTTATTACCTCTTTAACAGGGTCTGGCTTAGGGTCTGGCTTTTTTACAGGTTCTACCACTGCTTCTTCGACTTCTTCAAGCTCCTCTTCTTCAACCTCTTCCTCTACAGGCTCAGTTTCTGGTTCTGCGGGTTGGACTTCCTCTTCTTCAGTAGGCACACTAGAACTTGGCTCTGGTGCATTCTCTTCACCATCTCCTACGTCTATCATACCTAAATTAACAACCACACCTTCCTGACCTGGAGGTGGATCTTGGTACCACATTAATGGGAACAGCAATAGTGCTACCAATGCAGTGAAGAAAAGAATAGCGATAACTCTCGCTTTCTTTTGATTCTTTAACTCGGCTATACTTGCTGTGATTTGCATA
>CAZQTE010000312.1:0-7367 GCA_964595615.1 uncultured Saprospiraceae bacterium | reverse complement strand
TGACTGTCTGAACCGCCTAATGCTGTTTTTACGATGGTAATTGCGGGAGAACTACAAGCAGAACAACTGACTGTACCTGTTAAACCCACAGGTTGACAAGCAGTAGGACTTGCAGATAAAGCTGTAATGACTGGATCATTAGTAAAATCATACATCAATACATCTCCATTATCCGCACAAGTTCCTGTCGCTGCTGTTGCTGTTCCTATTCCTGATTGAGTAGAACAAACAGTTCCGTTTGCCGCTCTTAGTTCTGCTGTAGGAGTTCCACAAGATGATCCATTATCTGTTACCGTTACACTAAGCGCTTCTGGATAAATGATTACATCATATCTTTCTACACTGCAATTAGGCTCGTATTCAAAAATCAAATCACCATCACTATCTAAATTCCAATTAAAAACTATTGTAAAATAAGTAACTGTAATTGGGCTGCAAGTTTGATTAGTTAATACAGTTGCAGAAGGAGGATTTGCGCAGGTATAATCTCCTCCTACATTTGCGATTTCAGGAGTATTAATTGTAATACTATTGTCTCTTCCAACGAATTCGGTAGGTGCGGAGACATCAATCGTATTTTCAAATCCTACGGGTGCTTCTGAAGCCGTACCACCTGGAGAATAAATATATAAATCAACGACTATACCCCCTGCTGGAGTAGCAGGGCCATCTATCCCTGAACAAGATGCGCCAGAGTTCCAATCTATTGTGCTACCACTACACGCACCTGCAACCACTGTAAAATCTTGTGTGGCGGGGCAAGTAATACATTCAGTATGTGCAGCAGTACTTACTTGACTAACACAGTTTATGCAAGCTATTGGATTAGCAGAATTGCCATCTCCTGTAACTTGCACTTCTACATTAGTTCCAGAGCTTACGAATGTGACAGCATTGTTTGTTTGAGTTGTTCCAAAAGTGTAAGGGCTTGAAAATTCGTTGCCTACATTTGTAAAAGTATAGCTTCCACTGCCATTAAATTCAGGATAACCTCCAGTAATAGTTAATTCTGAAGTAAATGTTCCAACTCCCGTTCCAGGACAAGAATTTGTTATCGTTGCAATGACTGGATTTAAAACATTAATATCTGGTGAAGCGGTACTCAATGCATCACAAGCAGCTGTATTTGTTCCAGAGCCTGCTGTATCTAAAACCGAAATATTAGTACCTGCAACAGGAGTTGAACCTGTCGCTGTTTCATAGTGATAGCCGTAAATATTATACTCTCCAGGTGAAACTCCTAAGGTTGCAAAATCAAAAGACTCAGCTGTTCCTGCTGCGGCATCTGGTATTCCATCTGCATTTGCATCGGTTGCCGTCACTATATTTTGAATGACGCCTGCATCATCTACTACTAACCAGACGTAAGTAAAATCTGTTGGAGAACTACAAGTTGGAGGACTAAACATTAATGTTAAATCAAATGCTTGACCTGCAGTTGTAGTAGCTGTACCTCCGCCATCACCTCCCTCTGTTGAGCAAAGTAATAAACAATCAGAGATAATGGGTGTTCCTGCATCTGCTTCGCAACCTGTTGGAGCGAGTTGTACTGGAGCACAAGCTGCACATTCTATAATATCAGGGCTTGCGATGCTCGCGGCACCTCCATTATCCGTTACTGAACCAGATGTATCATCAGGTGAGTTGCCTGTAATTGAGCTATTCATTATTGTGAAATTCGCACCCGCATTATTAACTCCTCCTCCAGCATCAGTCAAAGCACTATTTCCTGTAACTAAGACATTATCAAAAGTGACATTTCCGCTTTCTAGGTAGAATGCACCGCCTCTAGAAGATTGATTATCTGTAAAAACGGAATTTGAAACAGTAAGAGTAGAAACGTTTGATGTGCTATTGATATTGATAGCACCTCCATATCCACCAGCGGGGATTGAGCCAGCTGAGTTTGAAGAAAAATTACCGTAAAAGGTTGCGTTATCAATGTCAACTGTTGGTCCCCCTTGTATCCGAATAGCACCGCCACCACCGTCTCCAGTCGAAGCTTCGGAATGATTACAAGAAAAAAGTGTTCCGTCAATATTTAAAAAACTATCCTCTCCATTAATACCAATGGCACCACCGTCTCCAGTATCTGTACCGGAGAAATTATTGATAAATGAGCCTCCTGTAATATTAACTGTTGGTCCTTCATTAGAAGGAAATGAAGTTGGACTAATCCATAATGCCCCTCCACCAAATCCTTGACGTGCATTACAAGAAAAGTCGCAATTATTGAAATTTACAACCAGATTGTTAGCATCTCCTGCGGGAAACTCATCTTCTCGTACTTCAACTGCCCCTGTCGACGGTGTTTCAGAAATAGGAGGATTATTAGAAAAAACACAACTATTAAATGTTACATCGCTACCACCCATTCCACTACCGTCCTCAGTATCTACTCTAACTGCACGTTGGGTTGGATTACTATCAAAAACACAATTTTCAATAACAGTATTTGTCATATCTGTCAATAAAAGCACATTCTGATTAAACCCTTTGAAAATAAAATTTTTAATTGTCCAGTTATTCAAGCCAGCCAAGGTCAAAAATCTAATACTTGCTCCACTAACTTCAATCATTGCACCTTGACCATCTATCACAACATTATCTACTGTTGGAATTCGATTTGCATCAATGTCTCCCATATCACTAGCATTAGTATAGTAGCAATCTAAGAAAATTGCGGTCTTGTTTCCTCCACAATCATTTAAAGCATCTATCAATCCATTACTTGAATTAAAATCTGTAATAGGATTAAGCATAGAGCCGAGTGGCTGATTGGAATCGTAAGGTCCATTTGCTGATGTTGCAAAATACAAGTTTCCATCGGGGTCACCAGGAGGACAGGCTGCATAGCCAATATTTACAATAAAAAACAAAAGTAAAATCTGTAAAAAGCTGTTTATTATTTTCATGTGTTGACCAATTTGTTTGTGGTAAAAAGTATTAATTTGTTTGTGGTAAAAAGTATTATAGGTAATACAAATCTGTTCTCTTTTCACCAGCGGTAAAAAGTAGTCAGAGTATTCTCCAAAATGTAAATACTTTGTTTATTCTAAAATCTTAATGGAAAAAGTGTATAATTTATTAATCAAGAATAAAGATTGGTTGGAGTTTTATCAAATGTAATTAAAACCAATAAGTAAGAAAAAAAACATAAACACATATTACAATAAGTCAAATACTTAAAAAAACTGCGTTTATTAGATTTGGTTGTATGTTAACTTTATGTTTCAAATTGAGGGGTGAAATGCAAAAACCTGTGAGTCAATTACTTACAATACAAAAGTTCAATACTAAGGTATAAATATAGAGATTCGTATTTACATTGTTTTTAAGAAGTCTAGTACACAAAAAAGAAGATTAAGAAAGGAGCTAAATACCAATAAACAGTCATTTAAAGGTCTTAAAATTCACATCAGAAGTGTTTCTTTTTATTTTAGTTAAGTAGTCGGACATAATAATTTGGATGTTAAAACAGAGAATATTTTTTGTCTGATTTGGCTCTGAAAACCGCTAATACCCTGTGGTCTTTAAGGATTTTCAAAGTGAAATCAGGCGGAAAATTGTCCTGTTTTAACGTGTAAATTATTGTGTCCGACTACTTAAGTACGTGACATTATTTATGTGGATAAATAATGTCACGCACTTATCAAACTCCAGAAAAGTTCTTTCCTAATTTTTTCGCTTTTATCCAGCGATTAAAATCAAAATAATTTTGTGCCTTTTGTTCAGTTTTCAAATCAAAAATTTGCATTTCTAATCCAATAAAGTCAGGTTTTCCGTTTGGCGTTTTTGCAATGCTATTTATAAATTGTAATAATATTTTCTCAGTATCTATTAAACGGTTCTCTTTTCTAAGATAATACTTAGCTGTACTCACCAAATGTGGTAGAAGAGAATAGTTACCTAACTCAAAGTGACAAATACAAACTAGAATCTTTGCATATCCATATATATCTGGTCTTAATTTACTAGAGTATTCATTTAGAAGATGGTTTAAATATTCTAAGGCTTTATCATAAGAGTCCGTTCCAATACACATATATGCAAATTTATAATAGTTGTTCAAACAAAATGAGGGGTCGATAATATCTGCATAATCTTCCATTAAGCTCTTTACTTTAGAAATCAAAACTTTTCCTTCATCAAACAAACCCTCGTTGATGATACGTACCATCTCTGTACTATACGCAATGGTGTAAACTCGAGCTTTCACCTTTCGGTTTTCACGATTCACACTATCAGCAAATGAAATAAACTCCTTTAATAAATCAGGGTATTGATTCGGTGCAACTTGCTTAGAGAGGATAAGAATTCGACTAAATACGGATATATATTCAAGAGGATTGACTTTTACCCAGTTAGGCGTCGATTCCATAAGTACTAGTAAATTCTGGTTATTTTTGTATTCTTGTTCAATATCATTTCTTATGTAGTTCCTTGCAGCTTCTGCTTGCAAAAACCACTTATTAGCTGCAAAATTGTTTGATTGGCTTGTCTCTTGATTTGTTTCATTTAATAACTTAAGTTGCTCATTATCTGCAGTCTTACCTAATTTCACACGTAAAAAATTACTTTTTCGATAGTAAAATTCGTTTTCATATAAACGAGAAACGGCATCTATGCCTGCTTGCATTTCTGTATAGCTGCGGTCCAACTCCTTTCCGATTAATAACTTACGGTTTAATTTTCTTTCTATTTGTAAAATTTCAGGTAAGTATTGAATTGCGTCATTATCTAAGGCTATACTTTTGGCTTTTTTTAAAATCTTAGCAGTTTGAGTTAGCAATCCTTTTTCCGCTAAAATATCAGCAAAATCTAATTGTCTCCTTACTTGTTGTTTAGCAGAATAGCTAGCATTATATGTTCTTAATGCATCTAAAATAGAAGTGTATAAATAATTTTTATCTGCTGATAAATACTTAGTCTTGATTTTCCTTTTTTCTAACTCTTTTATGAGTTTCATCTCATCATACTCCTTCATGCTTTCTATAATATCAAAAAGATGTAAATAGTTTTTAGGACCATTATCTCCGCTCCTTTTACTAAATAAACGGAAATATCGTTTCTCTGATTTCGTGAGATTCTTTAATAAGTCATGTAGTTGATCGTGCTTCATTTTGTTCATTTTGCCAATATAAGTACAGTAATTTGTCTTATTTTTAGGAAGTCTGAAAATTAATTAAAAACGAAAAAAAATTACTTTAATCAAATATAATGACTTTTACTGTCTGAAAAAGATTATTTGATAGAAATCTAATTTTTCATTTTTATTAAAATTAGGAAGTCTAAATTTGACTATAAAAACACAATCAAATTCAATAAGGCATCAAAATGATTATTTATATATATCTTGACAGTATAAATTTAAGCATCTAGTGAAAAGTGAAATTTTTACACCCCAAACAAAGAAGTATTTTCCTATTTTCTTCGCTTCTACTTTAGCCAACACCCGAGACTTTTTTATCACAATATTATAGCACAACTTATGAATGTATTAAAGTTGAGCCTGACAGTTCTATGTCTGGTCGTTTCCGTATTACACATTTCTTTAAAAGCCTGTGATGAGGCTTCTACAACAATAACAAGTACAACAGTTAATGGAGATGGTTCTGTGACCTATGTCATTGATATGTGTACTGAATATTTAGGTCTAGAAGGTAGCCCAGATGCATGGACTTTCAGCTTCTTTCCTGGGACTTTAATGGTTACAGCATTTAGTCCCGCGACAGTAACAACTGGTACAGGCGACGTTTATACGGGGGTTATGGATGATAATATTTTACGGTATTCCACAACAGAAATATTCCCTTCTAATACTGGGACAATGTTCTGTAATACCTATACGATTACAGTTTCAGGGCAACCTGATATGCTCATTGTAGACTACCATGAAGGTTTTGGATCAAGCTGTGAAGAGACCATTACTTTTTGTGCTGCAAGTATCGATAATACAACAGTAACAGGTGGAACCTCTGTGGGAACGAATGATTATGATTTGGATTTTGGTGCAACTATCAACCTTAATAGTACAGGTACATTTCCGCCACAATCTGGATCAGACCCAGCGGGTATTGGTTATGCTTTTTTTACTTGTATGCCAACTACAGCTTTAAATACCCCTTTTCAGCAAACAAATATACTTACCGATCCTTGTTTTGATGCTTTTTCTTTCTCTTCTAACGACGGCGATACCAATAATGCCAGTTCTCCTTATGTTGGGAGTGAAGTGTGGATTTTACCTATCACTTTAGATGATAATTGTAGTTTATTAACTGACCCAACTTGTTCTGATTTTGCAGCTGGCCCAGATACAGATGGGGATGGTTGTATTGCGCTAGGCGACTTGATACATATTACCTATTTACCTGAACAATTATGTGACTGTACTACCCCAGATTGTCCAGCAGGAGGTCCCTATCCAGATGCAATTTCAGCAGCTTCTTTAGATTGCGAAACATTTAATCCCGCATTAACTAATACTACTTTCACTACTTGTCATACTGTTACTTCTGATGCAAATGGATTTTTAGGTATTATTGAATTTGTAAGCGCAAGTGGTAGTATTCAATGTTTTGATGATGCCTTAGCAACTCGAACAGGAGAATTATTTGCCATGTCAGGAGGTTCTTGTACTGGTGGTCCTATTGCTGCTACGACAACAAATGCAGGAAATAGTTCGACTTTCAATCCTGAATGGAATGGTCTTTCTCCAAATACAGACTATGTTATTTGTATTACTATGACAATTGCAGCAGCATGTGATATTAATGAGGTTTGTGTTGATTATTATACACAACCACAACCATGTGGTACTTGCGTTATGCCTGATTGTCCAATAGGTGATGTTCCAACATACGCTGACAGAAGCTATACGGTATGTAATACTCCTTCTTCTTCTTCTCTACCTCAAACTAATTGTTATACAGCTACTTCAGATGCAAACGGTTTCTTAGGTTTTGCGAATATTATTGATGATGGTAGTCCTTTTTGTTTTCCTGGGGATATAGATATCGCTTGGGAATTGACTGCTGTTGCTGATTGTGGGAATGTTATTGCTAATCCTGTACCGAATGCAAATGGGGTGAGTTCAGGCTTTAATCCTGAATATTCTGGTTTATCTCCCTGCACTGATTATGTAATGTGTATTACCTATAGCACTAACTTTCCTTTTGACTGTGGCTTAGATGAAGTTTGCGTTGATTATTACGGTTTAGGTACTAATCCTAATTGTGATGATAGCGATTGTACGACCACAGATAGCTTTGATGCGGCTTCTTGTATGTGTGTGAATACACCTGTGCCTCCACCTTCTTGTGATGACGGCGATTGTACTACTACTGATACTTATAACACAACGACTT
>CAZQTE010000311.1:0-7378 GCA_964595615.1 uncultured Saprospiraceae bacterium | reverse complement strand
AAGTTATTGAATTACTTTTACTTAGAAAGGTGAGACAAACAGACTCAGCCGAGTGAGAGTATTTGTTCTCAATTTAGGTTGTGAAAGCTACTTATTGCCAAGCTATATAACTTATCTTGCACTCGCATTCCTAATTTAACCAAATTGAAAAAGTCTATTCAACAAAACGAAAAATATGCAAATCGCCATTTCTATTATTATCGGATTAGTCGCCTTGATTCACGTATATATTCTCTGGTTTGAAATGTTTGCATGGACGACGCGAGGACCGAAGATATTTCGTGGTTTCCCAAAAGACTTATTTGAACCCACAAAAGCAATGGCAGCCAATCAAGGATTGTACAATGGCTTTCTTGCAGCAGGTCTAATTTGGTCATTTTTCATCGAAAATCCAGAATGGCGAGATAATGTTGCTTATTTTTTCTTGACTTGTGTTATGGTCGCGGGAATATATGGAGCAATGACCGCTGATAAAAAGATAATTTTTGTACAATCAGTACCAGCTTTGATTGGAATTGTGCTCTTACTCCTTAAATAATTTTTCAACTATGAACTGTGTCTCTTTAACTCGTTTTGATGAGACACAGTTCACAGTTAAAACGTTCATAGTTAAAATAAGCCTTCCATTTTCCTAATATTATCCTTTATCATCAAATCATTTGCCTCATAGCTTTTCGCCTTTTCCAAATACTTTCTCGCCTGCGTCCTCTCTTTCCTTACAAAATGAATATGTGCGATATTTAAAGCCGTCAAAGCGTGGTCATTTGGTGTGCGCAAACCTAATTTTAGAGCTTCTTGAAGGTGTAGCTCTGCCTCTCCTAACTTCTTATTCTGCAAATCAATCATACCTTTCGTAAAGTGAAAATACGCTTTGGGGCTGCGCGCTAACCATTGCGGTTTCTTTATTTTGGATAGCATCAATTCTGCCTCCATAGCATTACCTTTTCTCAAAGTTGCAAATGCCGACCAAACATTTGCGAAGAGAAAGTGAGTCGCCAATAAAATCAAGGCGGTCAAATAAAAATACCAAGCAGAACCAATTCCAATTTTTCCGTGTAACAGAATACCTGCACCCACAAAAAGCAAAATCAGACTCAAGCGAATAGAATGTAGCGACATATTTAATGAATTTGCGGCGAAATTAAGTAAAATCCAGCAAAGTATCACGGTCGTTCCACGGCGTGTCAGCAGGAAGAGTCACGGTGCTGAACGACTGTGATACTTTACGGCTTTTTTCCTACCTTTACGCAACTAAAGACCCGTTTTAGACCTTAGGAACGGTGAAAAAATAAATTCAGATTTTTTAGCGGATATTTCGTACATATTTTGCACTTTAAAAACCTTAAAATATCAACATTGATGCGGTTTTCAAAGCCCAAACTATGAACAAAACCTCTCACCAAAAATTCTGAATCTATTTCTACACCGTTCCTTATTAGAAATAGACCATTCAACTTTAAATTTATCCACCCATTGGAACAAATACTAGAATTAATACTACACACAGAAGATTTCATTTTAAACATGGTGACTTATAACGAGACGCTGACTTATGTTATCTTATTTTTTATCATTTTTAGTGAAACAGGTCTGGTTATCTTCCCGTTTTTTCCAGGAGATGCCTTGCTTTTGACCGTTGGGGTAATTGCTGTGACAGGTGCTTTAAATATTTGGATATTAGTTCCTGTACTGATAGCTGCCGCCATTTTAGGCAATACTTCCAATTATTTTATTGGTAAATTAGCGGGTAAAAGGATAATTAAATTCGAGAATAAGCATTTTCAGCGATACCTAAAAAATACAGATACTTTCTACGATAAACATGGCGGAAAAGCAGTGATGTACAGTCGTTTTTTTCCAATATTTCGTACTTATGTACCCTTCGTTGCAGGCATTACGCGCATGAATTTTTTTGATTTTATGAAATTCAATATCTTGGGCGGCGTCATTTGGGTTCTTCTATTTACTTGGGGCGGATATATGGTCAGCGAAATTCCAATTATTAAAGAGAATTTCGAGAAGATATTCATGTTTATTATGTTTTTGACGGTGGTTCCGTTTTTGTGGAAAGGAGGGAAGGCTTTGTTTGGGAAGAAGGAGGAGGCAACAAACAAATAATAATGGCAACATATTCAAATACATGTATTAATTGTGATGATATTGAATTATTTATCAAGCAAATAAAGAAGCACTTTAAAATATACGAAGTTAAGTATTCGACTACTCCCTATGATTTTTTTTATGAAGGAAACCAGTTTATAATTATATCTCAAAATTTCAATCAAAATTGGATAAATGTTCAATTTGATTTTGGCGCAGATTATTATATAATGGACGAAATAATAAAAGAATTAACGAGTAAATTTGGATGTGATGCGATGTTATGTTACTATCAATCAACTATTGTTGAAGGTAGATTTGCCTATTTTGAAAAAGGAGAATTGTCACTTTCTATTACACAAAAAGAAGTAGAACTCGAAAATGGAACAGATTTAAGACTGCTTGATAATTTTGGAGTGGCAGAAGAATTTGCTGAAAAATTTCGAGTTCCAAAAATAAAAAATAGGCATTATAGTGAACTTGATACGGACGAACTGTACAGAATGAAAAAACACTTTGGTTTAGAAGGTGATGGGAAGAAACAGAATGATGATTATTTTTATTTAATGCTCACTAAAACGCCCCCCAACAACAACCAACTAACAACCACCAACTAATAAAAAAATGGTCAAAATCATAGAATGTCCGCGAGATGCAATGCAAGGATTAAAGACCTACATTCCAGCGGAAACCAAGGCGAAATACATCAACAAGCTACTCAAATGTGGTTTTGATACTCTTGACTTTGGGAGCTTTGTTTCTCCTAAAGCAATCCCGCAAATGCGCGATACTGCTGAGGTTTTGAGTATGTTGGATTTGGATGATAATGACACCAAGTTATTAGCTATTGTTGCAAATAAGCGTGGTGCAAATGACGCCTCTCAATTCGAGGAAATAGACGTTTTAGGTTATCCTTTTTCTATCTCCGAGACCTTCCAATTACGTAATACTAACGCGACATTAGAAGAAAGTTTAGACCGTGTTAAACTCATTCAAGAGATAGCAACAAAGGCAGATAAAACCTTACTTTTATATATCAGTATGGGCTTTGGTAATCCCTATGGCGATGATTGGAATGTGGATATTGTGGCAAAAGCAACGGAGCAATTAGCCAATATAGGAATCAAAATAATTCAATTGTCAGATACAATTGGCGTCGCGACTCCAGATAGTATTTCTTATCTGTTTAGTAATCTTTTACCTTTATATCCAGACATCGAAATTGGAGCGCATTTACACACGACACCTCAGGCTTGGAAGGAAAAAGTAGTAGCAGCCTACGAAAGCGGTTGCCGCAGATTTGACGGTGCGATTCGTGGATATGGTGGCTGTCCTATGGCAAAAGATGACCTAACTGGCAATATGCCAACTGAACATTTGGTCTATCATTTTGATGAAATAAAAGCAGACACAGGTGTTAATCTTTTAGAATTTGGAAAGTGCTACGCGGCGGCGGAAAGCGTTTTCCCGCATCATTGATAGTTGTAGAATTTATAGTTGTTTAATCTGTTCAGCTATAATAAAGTGCACACTCTACAACCCTTACAACTCTACAACTTTTAGAACATATTACCATGCAGACAAGAGAAATAGAATTCGCTACACCAGCATTTGACGAGAATTTACGGTTGCGCAATGACATCCTGCGTATCCCTTTAGGTATGGAATTTTATGCAGAGGATATTGCGGAAGAATGGAATAGTACACATCTTGGATGTTATGATGATACAGGCGAACTTATGGGGAGTCTTATCATGAAAGACGTCGGAAATGGACAAGTAAAAATGAGGCAAGTCGCCGTTGCTGATAAATTTCAAAGGCGAGGAGTAGGTCATAATATGGTCGCAACCAGCGAAGTTTGGGCAAAGGAAAATGGTTTTTCTGAAATTGTTTTACATGCCCGAGAAGTTGCTGTACCTTTCTACCTCAAACAAGACTACGAAACAGTAGGAGAGCGTTTCGACGAAGTCGGAATACCTCATTTTAAAATGCGTAAAAAAGTGTAGATAAGGCATCGGTGTTTCTAACATCTAATATCCAAAATCTAACATCTCAAAAAAATGTTAAACCAAAACCTCATAGTTCGCTTAGTTGCCGCTGAAATCAAACAACAGCAGCACACCGTCTTGCAAAATGTGAATTTCAACATTGCGCCTGGCGAGTTTATCTACCTTATTGGGCGGACAGGTAGCGGTAAATCTTCTTTACTTAAAACACTTTATGCAGCCTTACCTTTAGCCTCGGGCAAAGGAATGGTCGCTGATTATGATTTACACTTGTTGAATCGTAAGACAATTCCTCTTTTGCGCCGTCAACTGGGAATGATATTCCAAGATTTCAATTTATTAGAGGATAGAAATGTCGAGAATAATTTGGACTTTGTGTTACGCGCAACAAATTGGTCAAGTAGAAAGAAAAAGCAGGCACGCATTAATGAAGTCTTGAAAATGGTAGATTTGGTAGGCAAAAATATGTCTATGCCACATGAACTATCAGGAGGAGAACGCCAACGCGTAGCCATAGCACGTGCTTTGCTCAATACACCCCGCCTGATTATCGCAGATGAGCCGACAGGAAATTTAGATCCTGAAACAGGGGATGACATTATGTTACTCTTACGTAAATTAGCAACAGAACACAATACAGCGGTGCTTTTTGCAACACACGATTACCGTATTTTGGAGAATTTTCCTGCACGGATAGTCCGTTGTCATAATGGGCGAGTATTGGATGAAGAAGATTTGCCTGTTTAGTAACGACGAAATAATAAGTCCGTCAAGTTGGGCAGTGTATAATTTTTCTCAGTTTTGGCTTCAAAGCACGATAATTGTTAATACTTTGAGTGATTTGAAGTGAAAAATGAGGAAAATTTGACCTGACCAGATGACGGACTTATTGTTTTGTCGTTACTTAGTTTAGGCGCAGATTTTTTACAAACCAAAAAAAATACCTCACAGTCGAAACTGTGAGGTATTTTTTTTGAGCTAATAAAGTTTAAAAAACTTCTTAGTGCTTAACAAATTTCTCAACACTGAAACCATCTTGTGTAGCTACTTGGATAAAGTAAGTACCAGCCGGGTAACTAGTTACATCATAAGTTAAGTTTGCATTCAAAATATTATCCATAGTTTGGTTAACCATAACCGCACCATTAATATTGATAACTTGCACCTGTACTTGCTCAGAAGTATTCTCTAAGTTGATAGCTACATTTAACTCAGAAGAAACTGGGTTAGGAGTAACAACAACAGCACTTTCTTGTAAAACATCTTCTACATCAGAAACAAATGGTGGAGCGTATGTACGCATGACGATGTTTGGACAACCAACAAAACCACTGAACCATTGAGATGTAATGATAGAACCGTCCCAAGCCTCTAAGTAACAAGTGTTACCTGCAGTCAAGTATGCTGGTGGAATACCATTAGCAGCAGTTTCACCTCTATATTGCATAGATACCAAATAAGCTCCTCCTGCAGGAATTACAGGGAAAGTACCAAATGGATTCAAGTCAACAGTAGCAGTTTCACCATCTACTTCATCACCAGTTACAGTATATATGTTAAAAGCAACAGGTTGGTTATTGAAAACAGCATAGTCAGCACTTCCTGCAGCAGGAAACTCAACTAATTCACCGTCTAATTCTGGGTCCATGTCATAAATCTGGAAAGTGAACTCTACAGGTCCCGCAGCATCAGTTAACATCTCTGACCAGTTAGCTAAACCAAACTCGATACTTCTTAACTCTGTAGCAACATCACCAGCTCTGATTACCATGTTAGCATCAAAGATACCACCAGTACCAGTAGCAGGCATAGTCCAAGAGTCACCACCTGCGATAGTAACATCACCGTCAATAACTCCATTATCCAAAGCAAAAATATCAACACCTTCTTCTGTGATAATAAATTCTGTAGTTAAAGTTTCTTCATTCACATCGTTAGATACTAAAACAGAGTAAGTACCAGCAGCTTCAGGAATATATGGCTCATCTACGCTGAATGTATTACCATTAGCTGCAGCTGCCGAAGCATCTTCAGTTGTCGTCAATGTAGTTTCTACACCATTAGGGTCAGTTACTACCCAAGTAAAAGTTACAGGAGTATCTTCTTGTACGAAAATAGTAGCACCCAAGCCCATCATTGGTACGATGTTCTTAACAGGAGTTTCGTATGTAAAAGCAGCTGAAGCATCAACAAATTCTTTCACACCAATTGTTACATTTACATTCTCTCCGTTATCTAAAGCCATTCTGATTGCTGCACAATCTTCTTGACTTAAGAAACCTGCAGGAATGGTATCTGTTTGCATGAATGGGTCACTTGCTGCCATGTTTATAATACCACCACCGTCTTCGCTGACAGGTCTGTTATTACAAATAATAACTGCGATAGCTCCAGCTTCTTGTGCCCAGTTTACTTTTGCTGAGAATGTACAAACACCACGTTCAACTAAAGCAATTTTACCCATTATTTCATCAGGGTTTCCTAATTCAACACAACCATTCACTGGTGTATCATCTACAAACTCATCATCGTCAACTACATTAGACGCTACATAAGCTAAGTCACCAGTTACTGTCTCTCCAATTGCTAATGCACCTGCCCAAGCTGGAGCACTTGCTTCACCCATTTCTAAAACGGCTGCAATACCTTCAGGAGCATTGATTGTTAAAATTTGTTCTTGAGCTGACATTGATTGCAATCCAAAAAGTACGATTGCTAAGCTCAACATTTGAGTAAATGTTCTCTTCATAACTAAATTATTCAGTTTTATTAAAAAAAATCAATTAAAGAGTTTTGCTAGGTCTATCTGACCTCTGTAGAACTATAAAATTGAAAGTTCTACGCAAAGTAACTTAAATTTTAAGTTTCTAGAAACAAAAAATTAGAGTATTTTTTATGTATTGGACTTTGGACGGAATAAAAAATCATTTGACAAACCCCTAACCCCTGAAGGGGAACATATTTCGTTTTGAAATTTAAAAAATAATAAAATTTAAAATCGTATTTTTATTTAATTCGTATTTAAATTTTATTCAAATATTCTCCCCTTTAGGGGTTGGGGGCTTTTGAAACGAATATAAATTCCGTCCAAAGTCCAATTATGTAAGTAAGTACTCGGACATAATTATTTCTATAATTAGAACAGAGGAAATTTTTTGATTGATTTGGCTTTGAAAACCGCCAATACCCTACGGTCTTTAAGGATTTTTAGAGTGAAATCAAGCGGAAAATTGTCCTGTTTTAATGTTGAAATAATTGTGTCAATCTACTTA
>CAZQTE010000310.1:0-7396 GCA_964595615.1 uncultured Saprospiraceae bacterium | reverse complement strand
ATGAAACTTAAAAAGTCATTCGCTCAATTTTATTTTTTCATCGAAACTTAGGATTCTTACAAGAATACTTTAAGCTTTCAAAATTGCATTAACATCTGCTTTAATTTTATTCGCTAGATTTTCAGAAATCACATGACTTGCACTCTCTGTATAAATACGAATAATTGGCTCTGTATTCGACTTGCGTAAATGTATCCAGCCGTCAGCCAAGTCAATTTTCAAACCATCAATAGTGTTCAGTTTTTCATGACTGTATTTAGCTTCTAATTTGACTAGTAGATTATCAACATCAATTTCAGGAGTCAATTGAATTTTATTTTTTGAAATAAAATAATTTGGATAAGAGCTGCGTAATCGAGAAACCGTTTTCCCACATTTTGCCAGGTAGGTTAAAAACAAAGCAATTCCAACTAGTGCATCACGACCATAGTGTAATTCAGGAACAATAATACCTCCATTTCCTTCACCTCCGATGACAGCATTGGTAGCTTTCATCATATTCACTACATTCACCTCTCCTACTGCTGAAGCGGAATATTCTCCTCCATGTTTACGCGTAACATCGCTCAAAGCACGAGTAGAAGAAAGGTTAGAAACAGTGTTTCCTTTCATGTGTTGTAAAATATAATCAGCTACAGCAACCAAAGTATATTCTTCTCCAAACATTTCACCATCTTCACAAACAAAAGCTAAACGGTCTACATCTGGATCTACAGCAATACCTAAATCAGCTTTTTCACTTACGACTGCTTGAGACAATTGAGTTAAGTGTGCTGGTAATGGTTCTGGATTGTGAGCAAAATGCCCATTTGCTTCCCCATTCAAGACTACAACTTCACAGCCCATTTGCTCTAACAAAGGAGGTAAAGCAATAGAACCTGTAGAATTTACAGCATCAACAACAACTTTATATTTTTTTGGCTTTACTAAATCTACATCTACTAAGTCCAGAGCAAAAATTGCATCAATGTGCTTTTGAATATAAGAGTCATCTGTAGTATATGAACCTAATTTATCCACAGGCGCATATTCAATATTTCCTCTTTCTATTAAATCCAAAATTTCGCGTCCATCATCACCAGAAATAAATTCGCCCTTTTCATTTAAAAATTTCAGCGCATTCCACTCTTTTGGATTATGACTTGCAGTGATAATAATACCAGCACCAGCATCTTCAGCAGGGACTGCCATTTCTACTGTAGGTGTAGTAGATAGACCTAAATCAATTACATCTATACCCAAGCCTCTCAAGGTATGTGCTACTAAATTACTGACCATTTCGCCTGAAATTCGTGCATCACGTCCAATTATTACTTTAGGATTTTTACCCAAGAGTAGCATTCTGTAACCAAAAGCTCCTGTGCATTCCACAATATCTTGTGGTGTTAAATTATCTCCTTTAGAGCCGCCAATTGTTCCGCGAATTCCAGAAATAGATTTGATTAAAGGCATTATTTTTATTTTGTGTTTATTTCGTATGTTAAAATACAATTCAGGACGCAAAAGTAAGTTTTGCAAGTTTAGAAAAAGAGTAAATAAAGGGAAATCTTCTAAACTTAATGATTCTTTACTCAATGTCCCTTTGATTTCCTACAAAAAAGTTGTAGAGTTGTAGTCTCGTTTATCTTATAAAACATCATTGGACAATCTAATCAAAATAAACAATTTGAATATTTCCTTCTCGTCAGAGAATGGAATAAGCAGTGCTGTCGATAATATTTCTTTTACTATAAAAAAAGGTGAAATAGTAGGCATTGCAGGCGAATCTGGTTCTGGTAAGTCTCTAACAGCCTTGAGCTTAATGAAATTATTACCTCATTCTGCTCGACTTTCTTCAGAAGACATGGTCTTATACCCTGATAGTTCACTGGAGGTAGATTTAGCAAATATTCCAAGCGGACAAATATCAGGACTGCGCGGAAAAATCATGGGAATGATATTTCAAGAACCTATGAGCTCTCTTAATCCAGTTATGACTTGTGGAAAACAAGTAGAAGAAGTCCTCAAAGAACACACTAGTTTAACTAAAAAAGAAATCAAATCAGAAGTAATTAGACTATTTGAAAAAGTTAAATTACCGAATGCAGAGCGTATTTATCAAGCATATCCTCATCAGTTGTCAGGAGGGCAAAAACAACGTGTGATGATTGCCATTGCGAGTTCGGCAAAACCTGATTTGTTAATTGCAGATGAACCCACCACAGCTCTCGACTCTAGCGTTCAATCCTCTGTTATTGCATTGATAAAAGAATTACAGGAAGAGACAGGAATGGCTGTCATTTTCATTTCACACGATTTGCAAATCTTAGAGAAATTAGCGGATAGGATTTTTGTAATGTATAGAGGAGAAATAATAGAGCGAGGCAATAGTGATGAAATATTCAATCATCCCAGACATCCATATACAAAGGCTTTGGCGTCTTCCCGTCCTCCATTGAACAAAAAACTATCGCGACTTCCTGAGATTAAGGATTTTATGGATATAGAAGAGTCAACGAATAAAAAAGATTATAAAATTATTGAAAAAGATATTGATACTCAATCATTTATCAATCAATTAGAAATCAAATCTGCTGAAATAAAAGAAAGAACTGACTTTTACTTCAAACAAAAAGCTTTACTTGAAATTAAAAACTTAACCGTGAAATTTCCGAAAAACACTTCTTTTTTCAGAAAAACTAAAGACTATTTAATTGCAGTAAACAATGTGTCTTTGGTTGTCAAAAAAGGCGAGACTTTAGGTCTCATTGGCGAGTCAGGCAGTGGGAAAACAACCCTTGGGCGTGCAGTTATGCATTTACAAGAGTACTCAACAGGAGAGGTTATTTTCGCAGGAAAAAACTTAACAAACGCTTCTTCCGCAGAATTAAAATCTCTTCGCAAAGAAATGCAAATAATTTTTCAAGATCCGTATGCATCTTTGAATCCGAGAAAACCTATCGGCGAGGCTATTTTAGAGCCAATGAGGCATTATAAATTGCATGGAGATAACAAATCTCAAAAAGAAAAAGCCTTAAATCTTCTAAAAACTGTAGGTATCGCTCCTAGTAGTTTTTATAGCTTACCTCGCGAATTTTCAGGAGGACAAAGACAAAGAATTTGCATTGCGCGTGCATTAGCAGTAGAACCGTCCTTTATAGTGTGTGATGAATCTGTTTCAGCATTAGATGTTTCTGTACAAGCACAAATTTTAAATTTACTTATGAATTTGAAGCAAAAATTTGGATTGACTTACATTTTCATTTCTCACGACCCTGCAGTTATAAAATTTGTAAGTGACAGAGTTTTAGAAATGAGAAACGGAACTATAATACAGAAGTAATTTTAAGAATAGGTAGAATAACTCACTAAGCTTGCTTACCGTAAAAAAGAAAGCCTCGCTGTCAATAAAGACAACGAGGCTTTCTTTTTTCAATAAATAGGAACAATCAAATTGATTGCACAAATTTATAGCTTATTGTAAAACAATACGCTTAGTAGACAAACGCTCACCTGTAGTAGTAACAAGTGTGTATGTACCAGCAGGCATGTTAGAAAGGTTGAAACCTTCTGTACCAGCCAATGCATTGTCAACAGTGCGAATAGCAACAACTTGTCCTAGCATGTTAGTCACACGGATGTTCAAGTCAGAAGCTACTGCCATATTGTAAGAAACAGTGAATACACCATTTGTTGGGTTTGGACTTACTTCAATAGCAGCATCAAACTCAACATCGATAGTACCTGTATCATCACAGTTAGCAACACAAGTGTTGAAACACACTTGGTCAAGTGTAACATCAACTTCTTCAACGTTTACAAAACGATCATTGTTATCACCTTGTACACATTCACCATCAGGAATTGCTTCCCAACCATTAGGACCATTCTTGAACTTATAAGTAACTTCAGAGTTCGCAGGAACACCAGTTGCTGTATAAGACCATGTATCGTCACCATTGTCAGTCATTGCTTCATCAGTCCAACCGTTGAATGAACCAGCGATTAACATACCACCTGCATCAACTTCAATTAAAGAAACATCTACAGTCAAAGTAACTGAAACTGGGTCTGGCCCAACAACAACTGGCTCTAACTCACTAAAGTTAACGTTATCTACGTTGTAGATGTAGGTTTCGTCAATCGGGAAGTAGTTAACTCCACCAATCATATCACCTGCATAACCAGCATTGTAAACCTCTGTTCCGTTGACATTGATAACATGAGTACTGTTATCTAAATCAATAAAGTGCTCAAAATTAGTCCACTCACCTGAAGTGTAAGTAAAAGTAGCTACATCTGCTTGATCTAAAGAAACACGTCCTGTGCCGTCACCGTCTAAGAAGAGGTCGATATTCCATTGCGGAGCAGAAACATCTTCTGCATTTTGAATATTGTAATATGCCAAATTACCATCTTCCACATAAATATCATGCGAGAAACGGTAGTTACCTTCCGTACGGTCACCCAATAGTAAAATCGGATCTTCAACAGCACCACCTGTCAACTGAAGTGATTTTTCACCACCGTTAGATATACCTACAGCAACAGGAGCATCTTCTGCTGTCGGCCAAACAGCCCACCAGCTAGATTGTGGACTCAAATCGCCAACCATATAACTTTCAAAAGGATCACAGATAATTGAAGCATCAGCACAAGAAGGAACAGACACAACCTCTACATCATCAATGTAAAATTCGTAATCAGCCGATAATCCGAAAAAGTTAACACCACCTACTTGGGCGTTACCTCCAGCTGCAAAAGTATCATCTGAAACCAACCAAGTATGTATTAATTCACCATTAACAACTAATTGAGCCCAGTCATTGTCAAAGTCTAAATAGTGTACTACATCTACCCATTCTCCTTGAGGGAAAGTAAAGATAGCAACGTCTTCTCCACCTGCATCTAAGTGTGCTTCACCATCAGGTTGGATGTCCATTTGCATTTTAAAAATACCTCCAATATCATTCTGGTCACCTTGTAAGTTAAAGTAAGCACCTCTTTCAGCTGGCACATAAAATGACCAACGCACAGTGTAGTTACCAGAAGTAACATTAGCAGGCAATAACAATACTTGGTCAATAGCACCACCACCAAGGATTTGTAATGAGTTATTTGGAGATTGTGCAAATGCATCTGTTACTGGTCCTGTTTCTCCCCCAGGCCATGGCACCCAAAGACTTGATTGAGGTCCAATAGCACCTAATTCATACTGATCAAAGTTATCACAAAGAACAGCATCTGGGTTAGTACATGGCTCTTGTGGAATTGGACAATCAGAACATCCAGCGAAACAAACTGGATCAACTGTTAAATCAAAAGTTAAAACATCAGCGAATCTGTTAAGAAACTCCGTATCAGGAGCTAAAGCACATTCAGCTGGAACATCTTCCCAAGTACCACCATTAACAAATTTCCATTCAGGTATAGAGTTCTGAGGAACAGATACAGTCGCAGTATAAATACCGTCACCGTCATCATCTGACATCGGGTTTGCACTTGCATCCCAGCCATTAAAGCTACCTGCTAAGAATACACCTTCAGCAGCAACTGTCTCGTTAGCCATATCAACAGCCGCAGTCAAGTTGTACATTGCGTCACCTTCCATATTCACACGTAATGCGTAAGAAAGTTCAAAGTTTGCACTTACAGTTTCTGGATTAACCCAGTCTGCTGCAATCACCTCTAAAAATAACCATGCATTACCTGGACGGAATGTAGTATTGTCAGTACCTAAACCAACATTTCCTACAGAAATTGTGTGTAAACCAACAAAGTAAACATCACCCGCAGCGACAGGAAATCCTTCATCCAAATCAACAGTTACCCAACCACCAGCTGCTGGAGGAGCAGATTGACTGTAAAGAACTTCCGTTGGAGCACCAGTATCAGCATCAGTAGCCCAAATCTCAACCTCTGTCAAAGTTGCAGTTGCATCACCAGTGTAATCTAAAGTAACACTTGAGATTACATCATCAGCAGCAAAAGTAAAGTTTTGTCCTTGCCAGATTTCAGAATCTGGGTTACCTAAACCACCTGTTGACTGATCATCAAAAGCATACGTTTTCTTAACAGACAAAGTAGCAGAATCCATATTATTAGCTGCTTCAGCTTCAGCTTCTTCTTCGTTTGCAGTTGCGGTATAAGTAATTACAAAGTCATCTTGTCCTACAGGAGTCCAAGTACCAAAGTCAACTGGCATTACATCGCCAATTGCTAAATCCATAGCTTCACTTGCCATAGTCCAAATTGGAGTAGTCAAATCAGAAGTTGAATAAACCTCAGCAGTTAAAACAGCACCCGTCAAAGCAGAAGAACCTAAATTACCAATAACACCTGTTACTGGTACTCCTGTAGCTGCCTGTACATCAGGGTAGCGCGTGTAAGGTAAGCCTCCTGCACCAGCAACATCGACAGCTGGTAAAGGAGTAAATCCTACATCAAATGAGAAGGCAGTGTTGTCCCAACGATTATCCCACTCCATGATGTAAGTAGTACCTGCCACAACTGGCATTCCTGCAATAGAAGAAGCGTAAGCATCACCTGAGCCATCTGCTAAGAATGCACAAGCATCATCATTTGCAGCATAAAGTACAGGAGTCACACAATCTCCAGTGTGAATCCATAGACGTGTATCAGCACCACCTAAACAAGAATTAATGTCAACTAATCCGTCCTCGTCAGCAGTAAATGAATACCATACAGCACCAGTCGCACTAGCGTCGCCGTTTCCAACAACATTACCATTGGTAGGAATAGTATCCGTTAAAGTGTAGGTTCCAGCAGTGATGACTTCAGCCATATCACAACTCATACCTTGACCGTTTGCAAGATTAGTCATAGAGACTAACATTAGCACAGCCGTTAATTTAAAAAGTAAGTCTTTCAACATAATGAAAAAACATTTGGTGATAAAATAATTCAGTTTTACCCCGAACTAAAAAGCTATTCGGGCTATATAATATCTTGAAAATTAAAGTTTTACCCTATTTTCAAGGAATATTTAGTGAAAGTAAGGCAAGCTTGACAAATAAGACTCGTAATAGTAATTCTTAATTGTCGTCTATATTGCTAAAATGTGTAGTTTAACTGCGTTTGTATTTAGCAAACTTATCGTTAGTAAAATTTGATAGACACAAAAAATGTTCGTTTTTAGAAATGAAAATTAGTAGGGTAATGCTGTTAAGTAATGATAAATTGACGAGAGTGTCAGAAAAAAATTTATCTCTGAGGTATTACTAGAAAACAATATTATTCAGTAAAAATTAAAGTTTTAAAGTCTATTATCAGATAACAATTTACGCCAAAAGTAGCATTTCTTTCGGAAAATTATAACAGGATAAATATATTTTTTTATCAATTAGTAGAAAGTGTTATCTAATATCTCGTTAACAAATTGTTTATCAATGGTTTC
>CAZQTE010000309.1:0-7397 GCA_964595615.1 uncultured Saprospiraceae bacterium | reverse complement strand
AGAAAAAATTCTCTCTGTCAAACCTTTATAAGTTATTCTTTCAGCGTTCCTAAGTAAACTGTCTAAAATCAAAAAGGATTAATCATGACATCTTAAAATATATTTAACAGTTTATCCTGACTGATTTTTGACAATGGAAAAACAATTTGCGGGGCGATATTGTTCCTTGTCGGAAGTTCACTCAAACTCAACTAATGCCGCTTTGCAATTCTCAAAATAAAATCGACACTATCAACGATAATTCTAAAGGCTACGTCTTAGAGTCCTCCCCTGATTATAGGCTGCGGATTTTTAATTCTCTACAGGAAACTCCCGTAGACTGGGATATGGTACAACCTCCTACCAATCAATTTTTGCAAAGACCTTACTTATCTGTTGTTGAAAAATATCCGCCAACTGGTTATGAGTTTGCCTATATGGTTTTTTATAAAAATAATAGCCCTGTTGGTATCTGTTATTGTCAGCTTTTAGAGTTTAAAGCGGGCGCGATACGCGATGAGACGAATAATAATGCCTTTGCCAGAGCGACTCAATTCATTAAAGGATACTTGATTAAAACATTGAAAATCAAGACTTTAATTATTGGCAATGCACTTCTTACAGGTGAACACGCCTTCTATTTCAAAGAAAATATCACTTCTGAAAAACAGTATGCTTTGGTTTCAGATGCAACTAAAGTAGCGCGTCAGCATTTTGAAAAAACTGGTGAAAAATTCAATGGTTTTTTATTGAAAGATTTTGAGGAAAAGAGTTTAAAAAGTTGTGGTGAATTTGAGAAACGTGGTTTTCATAAGGTGACTTTTCAGCCGAGTATGGCTATGGAAATTCCAGCAGAATGGAACACTTTTGATGATTATATGGCTGCTTTTTCCGCTAAATATCGGACACGTGCAAAGCGTGCTTTTAAGAAGGGAAAGGATATTGTCAAGCAAAATTTTAATAAGGAACGTATTCACTTAAATCATAAGCGCATTTATGAATTGTATCAAGGAATTGAAGCGGGCGCAGGTTTTTCTTTTGCCAGTTTAAATAAAGGATACTTTTGTGGTTTGAAAGATACAATGGGCGATGATTTTAATTTGACGGGTTATTGGTTGGATGAAAAATTGGTGGGTTTTTATACGACGATAAAAAATGGTGATGAATTAGAAGCGCACTTTATTGGTTTTGACCCACAATTAAATCGTTCGCATCAGATTTATCTCAATATGTTGTACGATATGGTGCGAGAAGGTATTGAAAAAGGAACGAAACGCATTATTTTTGCACGAACTGCATTGGAGATTAAATCTTCGGTGGGTGCAGTTGCGGAGGAAATGTATTGCTATACACGTCACTGGAATGATTTACCTAATCGCTTTGTACCGAAGATTTTTTCTTATTTGAGTCCTGAGGAGGAATGGACGCCGCGGAAACCTTTTAAGTAGTGGTTAATTTTGAATTTTGAATGATGAATTTTGAATGTTTTTCCCTTTTCAGAAATCACAACTGATGCTCACTTTCAACTTTTCTCCTTTTCCTATTTTACATTCTAATCGTTTGTCTTTCAGGCAGATAAGTCATGCCGATATTCCCGAAATTTTGTTTTTGCGCTCTGATGCGCGGACTATGGAATTTATGGATTCTGCGCCAGCGAAGGATGAAAATGACGCGCTTGCTTATATAACTCGGGCAAATGCTTCGGTTGTTTTGAATGAAGGAATTACTTGGGGTATCACACTGAAAGGTGAGAATAAAATCATTGGTTATATTGGCTTTTGGAATATGCAAGCGGCGCATTATCGCATTGAAACGGGCTATATTTTACATCCTGATTATTGGCGACAAGGTTTGATGTCGGAGGCTTTGCAGACGATTATTGATTATGCTTTTAATCAGACGGAATTGCATTCTATTGAGGCGAATGTGGGTATTAATAATAAACCATCAATGGCGCTTTTGGAGAAAAATGGCTTTGTGAAAGAGGCACATTTTAGGGAGAATTATTTTTATAATGGAGAGTTTTTGGATTCGATTATTTATTGTTTGGTGCGGGGGGATGTTTGTTCTTGATTTTGCTATGAATTCTTGATTGAAACGCGGATGCACACGGATTGAACGGATTAGACACGGATTTTTTCTGAGCGTCTCTATTTCCCATTTTACAAAAAAGAACAAGCTAAAATAGAAAAATCCGTGTCCAATCTGCGTAAAT
Source organism: uncultured Saprospiraceae bacterium (assembly GCA_964595615.1). Classification (GTDB taxonomy): domain Bacteria; phylum Bacteroidota; class Bacteroidia; order Chitinophagales; family Saprospiraceae; genus JAHDCG01. The sequence goes on along the minus strand of CAZQTE010000309.1, from coordinate 5,203 downwards.
TCGTGTGTATCCGTATTGAGTCCGGTATTCTTGACAAACCAAAAAAGGTCTGCCTCCCAAAAGAAAACAGACCTTTTTAACGAAACCGTCAACCGTCAAGCAAAGCGACCGTCAACCGTCTACCGTAAGAATTACTCCCACTCAATAGTAGCTGGCGGTTTCGTACTAATATCATAAACCACGCGATTAATCCCTTTCACATTATTGATAATCTCACTGCTCACTTCCGCGAGGAAATCATAAGGTAAACGACTCCATTCTGCCGTCATGCCATCCATAGAAGTCACCGCACGTAGCGCAATCGTACGTTCATAAGTACGCTCATCTCCCATGACACCAACAGTCTGCACAGGTAACAAAATAGTACCTGCTTGCCAAACATCATCATAAATGCCAAAGTCGCGCATTTTCTGAATGTAAATCGCATCTGCTTCTTGCAAAATATTCACTTTTTCAGGTGTAATATCTCCCAAAATACGAATACCCAAACCAGGACCAGGGAAAGGATGACGACCTAATAACAATTGTGGTAAACCTAATTCTGCCCCAACTTTACGAACTTCATCCTTAAACAAAGCGCGCAAAGGCTCGACAATTTTCAAGTCCAATTTTTCTGGCAATCCACCTACATTGTGGTGAGATTTTATCGTCACCGAAGGACCATGAACAGATACTGACTCTATCACATCTGGATAAATAGTACCTTGTCCCAACCACTTCGCATTTTCTACTTTTTTTGATTCTTTCTCAAAAGTCTCAATAAATACGCGGCCGATAATCTTACGTTTGCCCTCAGGGTCACTCTCCCCTGCTAATTCATCGTAAAATTCTTTTTTCGCATCGACACCAATCACATTCAACCCTTGACCTTTGTAATTTTCTAAAACTTCCTCAAATTCTCCCTTGCGCAAAAGACCATTATCAACGAAAATACAAATCAAATTAGAACCAATCGCCTGCTGCAACAAAGTCGCCGCCACAGAACTATCCACACCACCCGACAAGCCCATGATGACTTTTTCATCACCAATTTGTGCCTTCAATTTCGCCACAGTTTCCTCGACAAATGCTGCTGGCGTCCAATCCCCTTTACAGCCTGCAATATCTACTGCAAAATTCTTAATAATCGTACCGCCGTCCAAGGAGTGCGTCACTTCTGGGTGAAATTGAATACAGTAAACTGGATTTGCAAATGCACCTTCTACTGACTTGTAAGCCGCCACTTCCACATTATCTGTGCTCGCCAAGAGTTCAAATTGCTCTGGAATAGCAAAAATAGTATCACCATGAGACATCCAAACTTGTGAATTCGCATTCACACCCGCCAAAAATTGGTCTTGCTTATGAATTTTACTCAAAGAAGCCTTACCATATTCGCGCTTTTCAGAACGCTGCACCGTACCGCCATAATAGTCCGCAATGTACTGCGCACCATAACAAATCGCTAAAACGGGGCGTTTACCAATGATTTTATCCAACTCAGGATGCAGTGCATTCGCCTCTTTGACAGAGAAAGGACTCCCCGATAAAATAACAGCTTTTACAGAGTCATCTAAGTCAGGAACTTTATTATAAGGCACGATTTCACTGTAGATATTCAGTTCACGTACACGGCGCGCAATCAGTTGTGTGTATTGCGAGCCAAAATCAAGAATGAGGATTTTTTCGTTCATGCCGCAAATGTAGGAAATAGTTGGTAGTTCCCCTCATACTTTGGGGTGACAAATTACTAGAAAATTTCAGACTTTATATGAAACGAAATGAGCTTAAATTCTTCTTAAATCCTGTGACTAGAACAACATTTTTACGACAAATCGCCTTATTCTATCACTTAATACAGCAACTTATCCCAATTATCGTCGTCTAAAACACTTAGAAGTAATAAATTATAGACTTTTGAGTCTATAAAGCGCAAGTAAAGTGGTACTTTTGCGCCCTTTCAAATGTAAATCGTAGGGGTTTAGGTCTATCCGAAGCCATACTCAACATAAATAAAGAAATATGAAAATTAAATTCAGCTTGATTGCTGCCTCTTTTTTTGCAGCAAGTAGCCTTTTCGCACAAGACGAACCAGCAAAGAATTGGTTCTTACTGTCACCAACAAAAGATAATGTACAAGGTGTAAGTATTGAAGATACTTATAGTACTATTCTAAAAAATCAAACTAGTAAAACTGTCATCGTTGCAGTAATTGACTCTGGAGTTGATTATGACCACGAGGATTTGAAAGATGTGATGTGGGTAAATGAGGACGAAGTAGCAGGAGACGGCATTGACAATGATAACAATGGTTATGTTGATGACATCCATGGCTGGAACTTCATCGGTGGTAAAGATGGTAGTAATGTAGATAGTGACAACTTAGAAGTTGCACGTGTATACAAGCATCTTAAAGCAAGATTTGAAGGTAAATCTGAAGCTGACATCAAAGGAAAGAAAGACAAGGCAGAATTTGCTAGATATCTACGTGCTAAAGAAGATATTGAAACGAATATCAAGGATAATTCGGAAACTCTGGAAAATTACCAGAATATCTTGAACGGTATCGCCACTTTGAAAAAAGATCTTGGGAAAGATGATTTTACAGCGGAAGACTTGAAAGGTTACGAAACTGAAGATACTGGTTTACAACGTACTGTTCTTATTTTGGAAAATGCTTTCTCTCGTAGTCCAAAATTAAGTGACACAGTAGAAGGTCTTCAAGGTGCTGTTGATTATTTCAAAAACTCTTTGGAATACAATTATAATCCTGATTTTGACCCACGTTCGACTATAGTAAAAGATAATTACGCAGATAGCTACGAAAAAGGCTATGGTAACAATATCTATGACGGCCCTGATGCTAGTCACGGTACACACGTCGCGGGTATTATTGCTGCCACTCGTGGCAATGATATTGGTATGGACGGTGTAGCAGATAATGTACGAATCATGACTGTTCGTGCAGTGCCTAATGGAGATGAGCGTGATAAAGATGTTGCCAATGCAATTCTTTATGCAGTAGACAATGGTGCACAGATTATTAATATGTCTTTTGGTAAGAGTTTTTCTTGGGACAAAGAGGCTGTTGATAAAGCAGTAAAGTATGCATTGAAAAAAGACGTATTATTAGTTCATGCTGCTGGAAATAGTAAGAAAGACAATGATACTAATGATAATTTCCCTAATGACAATTATGAAAAATCAGGTCTTTTCAGCAAAAAGCAAGCTGCTAACTGGATGGAAATTGGTGCTTTAGATTGGAAAGGTGGTGAAGAGTCAGCAGCAACTTTCTCTAACTATGGTAAAAATAATGTTGACGTTTTCGCGCCGGGTGTAGCGATTTATTCTACTACGCCAGATGACAATTATGACTCTTACCAAGGTACATCTATGGCTGCACCAGTAGTAGCAGGTGTCGCAGCGGTTTTACGTTCTTACTACCCAGATTTGACAGCTACGCAGGTAAAAGATATTATCATGCAGTCAGTTGACCCAATCCAAGGTAAAGTACGCAAACCAGGTACAAAAGAAACAGTAAATTTCTCTGAATTAGCAGTATCAGGTGGTAGTGTCAATGCGAAGAAAGCTGTCGAGTTGGCTGAAAAAACTAAAGGAAAGAAAAAAGGTGTAAAACGTCCAGCTAGGAAAGATCGTGCATAAGGAATGTTAGAAAGAAAATTATTATTGAAAATGTAGTTTTTCGTACATTTTTCGAAAAGGTACTGTTTGATTTGTCAGACAGTACCTTTTTTGGTTCTATATTTGGACAACTATAAAAAGCCTCCATTTTACCTTCCCGACCAACAATTACTTGCCCCAGCACATATTTATCCCACAAGTAAATTTACTTTACTTGTGTCATCCAACTATTTACCATTAGATAATTAAAATGACTAAAAAAATTACTAGGCTTTTTACAGCTATTACCGCTGTCACTACTCTATTTTTTATTTCTTCAGCTCCTGCTGTTTTCGCTCCAGAAAGTAGCACAGGTATAGCAGCTACTGCTTGTAGTATACCCGGATGTCATTCAGGAGGAGCATCCACTGGAGACTTTGAGATTACAGGTATTCCAGCATCTTATGTTCCAGGTCAGACTTATGCCGCCGAAATATGTTTAACAGATGCTGGTTCAACTGTCGTGGCAGGAGGTTTTTCGATTCATCAAAATGACTTCGTAGCTGGCGCGTTTGCACCAGGAGATGCAACATCTCGAATTATGCCAGGTAATTATCTATCTCACAATGGAAAAAAATTCTTTATAAATGACCAAGCTTGTTGGGATTTTACTTGGAATGCACCAAGTGTTGGTAGTGGTACAAAGATGATTAATGCAGCAGGAAACGCAGTTAATGATAACGGAGCACCAAGTGGTGACCATCCTGACTATCTTACATCTGCTACTTCAACAGAAGGTGTACTCCCTGTGGACCTTGTTGATTTATATTTGTCTAAAAATGAGGATAATACAGTTTTGTTAAACTGGGAAACTGCCACCGAAACTAACAACGATTATTTTTTCGTTGAGCGGAGTTATAATGCTCGTGAATTTGTAGAAATTGGAAAAATAACAGGAGCAGGAAATAGCTCTGATACGGAAACTTATAGTTTTATAGACGAAAATCCAGAATTGAATCGCTCCGTTTATTACAGATTAAAACAAGTTGATTTTGACGGCACTTTTGAGTATTCATTGATTAAAAAAATCATCATTGAGCAGTCAAATATTAATATTGAGAAAGTCTATCCAAACCCTGTATTCCGCAGCGAAACAGTTAAAGTAAAATTCGAATTATTAACAAATGTGCAAGAGGTCGAAATGATAGTTTACGATATCGCAGGACACGAAAAAATGAGAAATAATTTTGCAGTGACCTCTGGTGAAAATATTATTAATTTCAGACCAAACAATTTAGCAGCAGGTCAATATTATGTTTCTCTGATTACTGATAATCAGCGAATTATGAGCGATATGTTTATCGTGACAGAATAATTTTAATAAAAAAAACAAAGTCAACCAACCTTTTTACAAACTACTAACTCTTTAAAGCATAATCTTCGATAGAATATCTAATAAGTGAGAAATATTAGAACAGCAAAATTCCTTACGAAGATTTAAATTAAGTAGTTTCTAATTCGGTTTAAATAAATAGAAAGCGGTGTGGCATGTAGCAAGCTGCACCGCTTTTTCTTTGTCCAAATGTGAAATTTCTTCTATTGA
>CAZQTE010000308.1:0-7444 GCA_964595615.1 uncultured Saprospiraceae bacterium | reverse complement strand
TTTATCTAAAAAGAAATCGGGCGTTGGCATTGCGCGTAAAATTGCTATGGATGAAGGTCTGAGACGATTGCTTACTGTCGAAAATCCGAGGGGAATTATGACAGGATTAGATGCAGATTCCTTGGTGGATAAAAATTATCTGACGGCTGTTTTTAATTATTTTTCTAAAGATAAAAAATGTCAGGCGGCGAGTATTCATTATGAACATCCATTAGAAGGAAATGACTTTCCTACGGAAAATTATGCGGCAATATTGACTTATGAATTGCATTTGCGCTACTATGTTCATGCCTTGCGTACTGCGGGTTTGCCAACAGCTTTTCAGACGGTTGGTTCGTCTATGGCGGTGCGCGCTAATGCCTACGAGAGACAAGGCGGTATGCCGCGTAAAAAAGCGGGGGAAGACTTTTATTTCATTCACAAGTTTACGGGTTTGGGAGGTTTTCGGGAGATTAGGGAGACAACGGTCATTCCTTCACCGCGTATCTCGACGCGCGTGCCATTTGGGACTGGAAAAGCGATTGGAGATATTCTCGACGGGAAACCTTATATGACGCATGCGCCCGCTTCTTTTGTAGATTTAGAAGCATTTTTATCGCAGGTGGAAGCTCTTTACTCTGCGGATTATGAACTTGTCAAAAATAATTTACCAGCAGCTGTTCTTGCTTTTTTAGAGAAGGAAGATTTTGATGCTAAATTGAAAGAACTAAAAGGGAATACTAAATCAAAAGAGGCTTTTATTAAACGCTTCTTTGTTTGGTTTGATGCTTTTCGAGCGATGAAATATGTGCATTTTGTACGCGATAATTTTCATGCGGATATGTCTGTTGAGGATGCTGTGCGGGAATGGTTGATTGTTCGAGAATTGAAGTCAGAAAAAGAGGTGAAAGAGATGTCTGAAAAGGATTTTTTGCTATTTTTCAGGGGTTTGGACGGGCGGAAATCTAATTAAAACGGCAAGAAGTTTTTTATCAAAACGAAAAATCAAAGATTTTTTGTTTTGTCATTTCGACTGGAGGGAGAAATCTGGGGGGGTGAAGGAAGCGGTCTCACAACTGTGTAGTCAACCTGCTTTTGCCATTAATAGAAATACATTACTTTATGCTATCTTCTTTTCTATTTTCGAGATATTGCCCCAGTAAGGAACGTAATTTAATATATTCTGGATTGACTGTGTGGAAAGTTTTTTTCCACTCTGAAGAGTCAAAAATACTCACATTTCCTTCCGTTAAAATAGAAATATTTATATCAATCAGCTTCTCTGTTTTAAGCAAAATTAACAAGTAGGCAGTGTTCCCATATTTATTTCTGTAAATTTTTATCTGTACGTCTTTTATCTTACCCCACGAATAATTTCTGAAAATTTTACTGTCTGGATTTCGATATTTAATGCCATTTCCATTGACCGAAAGGAATTCTCTTTCATTACTATTTCTTAACTTCTTAATCGACGAAATAGTCATAAAACTTCCAACAATTAAAGTAAAAAAAATCCAAATTGCAATACCCAAATATTTTGAAAACTCACTATCATATGTATATGTACCATCTAAAACAATTGGTAAAATGAATAAGGTCAAGGCTAATATCCCAACCACTAAGTTTCCATAGATATTACTATTATTCTCTGATAGGTCTATTTTCGTAATGAGACCATCTTTATCATAGATTGGCTTTAACAGCCTTCCCTTTTCAAAGTATCTTTCAAATTTAGGCTTGAACTTCTCAAATGGTGATTTATTCCGTTGTTCTTTATTTTTCATCTCTTTCAGTTCAACAAACATATTTTATTTCTTTTCGATGCCGTCTTTTCTTTTTTGGTAGTCAATACTTAAATTTCCACACACCCAGATACTTCGCTACGCTCAGTATGACAAAAAAATCTAAAAGATTTTTTGATACTAAACCAGCTAAAAGCTTGAATCTAAAGCACAATCTCCCCATTCAAAAACGGATTCCCAAGCTTCTCCTCTCCTATCGTCGTCGCACGCCCGTGCCCCGGATAAACCTTCACATCATCTCCCAACGGAAATAGTTGTTCTTTGATACTCTTTATCAATGTCGGTCCGTCACCGCCTGGCAAATCCACTCGTCCTACACTACCCTCAAAAAGCACATCACCCGCAATCACAAAAGAGTCTTTTTCACAATAAAAAGAAATACTCGCTGGCGAATGCCCAGGAGTAAAAAGGGTTTTCAAAACTGTTTCTCCAAAAGTAATCTCCTCACCCGTTTCAATAAAACGCGCTGGCGCAGGTGACTTCTCCACATTCGGAATGCCATACATCGTTGCCACAGTTTCCAGAGACTCCAAGACTGGTATTTCTCCCTCATGTATTTCCAAACCTAAGCTATACGTATCCGATACAAATTTATTCCCAAATACATGGTCAATATGACAATGCGTATTTATTAAGCGAACAGGTTTCAATTCTTCACGTTGAATAAAGTTTACCAATTCCTGTTTTTCGTGCAGATGATAGCAGCCAGGATCTATAATAATACACTCTTTAGTGTCGTCATATAACAAATAAGTGTTTTCTTGGAAGGGGTTAAAGGTAAACTTTACAACACGAGTCATACTTATGCGTTTAATTACAAGTTATTAGTTAGTGGTTGGAACTTGGTAGACAAGCGTGACTTGTATCTACTTTTTTTGAGTATTCCAAACCAAATAGGGTGCAAAAATCGTTGTTATTTATGACAAAACCGATTTTGTTCTGCATTGTTTCGTCGAATGTCCTATATTGGTTTTTAAAACTGACAAAAGCATCTTCGCTCATTCATATTTCATACTTCATTTTTTATATTTAAAAAAGTATGCGTTTACTATATATTTTCTGTTTTACAATTCTCGCTTTCGCGACAACAGCCCAAACGACTCAGGTGGAGTTTGGTAAAAATCGTGTGCAATTTCATGAAGACTATGAAGAGTGGTCTCAATATGAAAGCCAGAACTTTATCACTTTTTGGTACGGCGAGGGGCGTTATATTGGTCAATTTGTGGTGCAATCTGCGGAATTTGACCACGATGAAATTCAAGATATTTTGGAACATCGTATGAATGATAAGATTGAAATTATCGTTTATACTGATTTGACAGACCTCAAACAGAGTAATATTGGTAGTGAAGAAACTTTTATCAATACTGGTGGGCAAACAAAAATTGTCGGTAATAAAATGTTCGTTTATTTCGACGGTAATCACCAAAATTTGCGCCGCGAAGTACGCAAAGGTATCGCGACAGTTTATATGAATGCGATGCTTTTTGGCTCAAACTTGCAAGAAATCGTACAGAATGCCGTGACGATGAATTTGCCAAATTGGTTTAAAGAAGGATTGATTTCTTATGTAGGCGAAGAGTGGAGTGTAGAAATCGACAATAAATTACGCGACCTTTTATTGAGTGGAGAGTATGAGACTTTTGATGATTTGGCAGAAGATTATCCAGCATTAGCGGGGCACTCCTTGTGGCATTATATCGGTCAAAATTATGGACAAAGTAATTTGTCTAATCTACTTTATCTAACCCGCATCAATCGAAGTGTAGAAAGTGGTTTCTTGTATGTATTAGGAACAGGCTATGGAAAAATGACAGCCAGCTGGAAAATTTATTTCCTTGACCGCTACAAGAAAGAGACCGAACAAATGGCAATGCCAGAAGGTAAGATTCTAGAATTTAAGAATAAGAAAAAGCTTCCAATTTATCATTTCAAATTAAGTCCTGACGGTAAAAAAGCCGTTTATGTCAGCAATGAGATTGGTCGTTATAAAGTCTATCTGCAAGATTTACAAACGGGCGATAGAGAAGTTGTTTTGTCAGGAAATTTCCGTAATAACTTCCAAGCAACAGATTATAATTATCCTCTTTTAGCTTGGAATCCAAACAATCAAGAATTAGGAATTATTCACGAACGCCGCGATGTCATCAAACTTTTAAAATATGACATTAATACCAAAGACCGTGTAGAGGAAGATATGAGTACACAATATCAGCGTATCTACAGCATGGATTATGCAAATACTCAAAATTTCGTTCTTTCAGCAGCAGTACGTGGACAATCTGACCTTTTTCTTTATTACTCGCAGACGCGCCAAACGCAACGTATTACGAGTGATTTTTGGGATGATTTAGATGCACGTGTTGTTAACATTCGCGATAAAAAAGGAGTCCTCTTTTCGTCTAATAGACAAGATTCTTTGTTGGTCAAAAATGAGAAATTAGATACCATTTTGCCAACAGCAACTTTTGATATTTTTTATTACGATTTAGAAAATAAAAATAGTGAATTAGTTCGCGTTACGAATACACCAAGCGCAAACGAACGTCATCCAGCCGCCGTCGATACGACTTGGTATTCGTACTTGACTGATGTTAGTGGAGTGTATAATCGTGCCTCTGGGTATTTAGAAGATTACATTCACCATTATGACAAAATTGTCCGTTTAGAGGATGCTACTGAATTGATAATGCATCCAGATTCTGCCTTGACCACTCTATTAGATAGTACCGCTTTGGCAATGGTTGACACTGTTGAAATTGTTCCTGTCATCAAGCAAAGAGGCGTTAACCATATCTCCACCAATTATCGTGGAAATATTGTAGAACAAGCAACATCACCACGCGTCAATAAATACGCAGAAATCGTCATAAAAGATGACAAGCCAGAATTATACATTGGTGATTTAGCACCAGAAACATTAGTTGCGCCGACATTGACGCTTTATCAAATCCAGCGATTAGTTAACAATGAAGAAATAGAAGTTCCAGATACTGCCCCCACAGAAGCAGAGCCAAAACCAGAACCAAAGGAAAAAGAAGAAGATGTATTCTTTGAGTCTCCGTTCAATAACGAAGAGAAACAAGTCGAACAAGACACGGGCAAAGTTGACATTGATAATTACTTCTTTCAAAGTGAATTTAATGATGATGAAGTGCCGCCCGTAGTTGTCGTCGAAGAAGACGGTGAAAACATTTCATTGGAACGTCCTGACTCCTACTATGATAATCCTTTGTCAGAGGAAGAGGATATGGGACAGAAAGTAATGCGCTTTAAATCTTCTCGCATTACGCCTTATCGTTTGAAATTTAGAACGGATTATGTGACAACGCAGTTAGACAATGAGCCACTTTTCGGTGGTTTGAATAGCTTTGTCGGAACGCCTCAAAACTTTGGTTATTTACCACCAGGGATTTTAATGAAAGGAAATTTTAAAGACCTTTTTGAAGATTATGAAATAGAAGGTGGCGTTCGTTTACCGACATCTTTTAATGGTACTGAATTCTTCCTAGTTGTTGACGATAAGAAAAAGCGTTTGGATAAACGTTATGCGGTTTATCGTCGTGCTTTGCGCTTTAATGCCGATGATGTAATGAGTCAAAGACAAATACAGCCACGTGATGAAAATACACTTTTCTTAACTCAATACGAGTTACGTTATCCATTAAATATTTTCATGAGTGTGCGCGGAACGGCAACCTTACGTTTTGACCAAAAGATACCTTTAGCAACAGAATTAAGTCGTTTAGAAACGCCAATTATTCGTCAACAAAGAGCAGGAATTAAAGGAGAGTTTGTATTTGATAATACATTACAGCAGCAAACAAATATTCTCAATGGCTCGCGCTGGAAAGTTTTTACAGAAGTGTACAAAGGTCTAGCGATTGATTTAAATGGTAGTCCAAGCTTTTCACTAAATGAAGGTCTACTAGGAGTTGTAGGATTTGATGCACGTCACTACCAGCGTTTTTTAAAGTACTCCGTTTTAGCAGGGCGCATCGCTGGGCAGACGTCTTTTGGTAGAGAAAAAATTCTCTATATGATTGGAGGTACAGACAATTGGTTGTTGCCTCGATTTAATGATGAGATTGCAATCCAAACTGACCAAGAATATGCTTTCCGAACAGTACAATCTAACATCAGAGGTTTTGATTTAAATATTAGAAATGGAAATTCATTTGCACTTGCCAATGTAGAAATGCGTGTGCCTTTGTTCCGCTATTTTTCTAAAAATATTCGTTCAAGTTTCTTGAAAAACTTCCAAGTTGTTGGTTTCTTTGATGCAGGAACAGCCTGGACAGGTTTAAATCCTTTTGATGAAGATAGTCCTTTAAATACCGCAATTATAGAAAGTGAAAGTAATCCTGTTACATTAAAAGTTAACTACTTTCGTGACCCAATAGTTATGGGATATGGCGCGGGTGTAAGAATGACGATGTTTGGTTATTTCTTACGCATAGATTACGCGAAAGGTATCGAGACTAGGCAAGTACAGGATAGAAAGATTTATTTAAGCTTGGGATTAGATTTTTAATTAAGTAAGTGACGTTATTTATTTGGATAAAATTTGAAGGCAAGATTTTTTCGATAGTTTTCTTTTAAAAATCGTTGCATAGTCTGCACTACGGAACTATTTTTAAGAGGAAAATAGCGGAATAAAGATGTCTTCAAATTATCCTAATAAATAGTGTCACTTACTTAACTGTCTATTCAATAAGTTTTACTAAAAGCAAAAAACGGTTTGAGTCGTGTAAGACTCAAACCGTTTTTCACTTTTCACAGACTAATAAATATTACTCCATTACATGAGCTTCTGCCGCTTGCTCAACTACTCCTTCACTATTAGTGATGAAAGCAATAATTTCACAATTTTCAGCAATCCAAGGCACTTGCTCTGTATCCGACTGAACAGGTAAAGTATAACTAAAAGTTCTTTCAATATCTGAACCTTCTGTCACACCAGATGCGAATGCTTCTCCATTTATAGAATTTGTCAATAACTTATGAAAGACATGGTCATGTTCATAATCTAAAATATCATTTGCTTGATCTAATTGAGCATCAATAATGTTATTCTCAAGAACCATCACATGTAGAAAGTAATTATCTTCACTAGAAACTAAAGGTGTTCCGACAACCTTACAAGAAAGGGCACGAGTACCTTCATTGTAGGTATTTTCAATCTCTAAAAGAAATGTAGCAGGCTTATCTAACTCAGCCTGTGCCAATCCTGCCCAAGAGTCTATTGTCCCAGCCCAAACGAAATTATTGTCCTGAACTTGACGATTAAATGCCGCAGAAGGCTTTCCAAAAGCACCACCTATTGCATTCTGAATATCAGTAGCTGTTTCTCTTCTAAAATCATATTCACTCGTTGGACGCAAAGCCGTAAACTGTGGTGGCGAGTGATAAGCAACAGAAACCACATTATCGGGAAATGTTGATTTTAAATCTGCAATCGTTGCCGCGCCTGCTGGACAGTTAGGACAACTCACACCAGTAATTTCTTCTATTAAAATTACTTTATTTTCTGGTGGTGGTGGCGGTGGTGGTATATTAATCATCTTCTCCTCACAAGAAGAAACAGAAAAAAGAATAACTGCCGCGAAAAATATATTTATGTATTTCATTTTTTTAGTTGTTGGTTATTGTTTATTAAAAAA
>CAZQTE010000307.1:1504-7449 GCA_964595615.1 uncultured Saprospiraceae bacterium | reverse complement strand
TTATCCTCGCCCATCAAAATCATCCCTTCCGAGACAACACCACGCATCTTACGCGGTGCAAGATTAACAAGCACACAAACTTCCTTTCCTACAACTTCCTCAGGTTTGAATTGTAAAGCAATACCCGAAACAATCGTACGTTTTTCAAAACCTAAATCAACGGTCAATTTTAATAATTTATCCGCTTTTTTGATAGGTTCTGCTGCGATGATTTTTCCTGTACGGATGTCTAACTTCATGAAATCATCAAAGGTGATTTCTGATTTAATAGGGTCGTGTTTTGCTGCTTCCTCTTCTGCTTTCTTTGCTAAAAGTGCTACTAATTTTTCTTTTTGACGCTCAATGATTTTTTTACGAGAATCATCTTTTCGGTCATTGATTTGAGCGAATAGTAATTCTGGTTGCGCGACTTCATGTCCTGCTTTAAGTAATGCTTTTCCAGCAGATAAATCATTTAGAATTGTTTCCAAATTACCATTTTGCAATTCAGCCAAATTCAACAAACGACGAATTTTCTTCGCAGTAAAAGGAATAAACGGTTCAGTTAAAGCAGAAAGCAAAGTAACTATCTGCAAACTCACAAACATACATTCCGCAATCACAGGACTATCTGGCTCTGCCTTATAGATTTTCCACGGCGAAACATCTTGTAAGTAAGTATTTCCCCAAGAAGAAATTTCCATTAAACGACTGGCAGCTTGCTTGAAATTAAATGCTTCAATATCTGCCGCCAAGTTATTAGTCAATGCTAAAACTTCCGCATATTTCTCCGAAAGCCTCGTATCAGAAGCAGGCACTTTCCCTTCAAAATATTTATGTGTCAAGACTAAAACGCGATTGATATAATTTCCTAAATTTCCAACCAATTCTTTGTCGTGAAATTCAACAAACTCATCCCATTTAAAATCTGCATCTTTATTCTCTGGCATATTGCGCGTCAGCGCGTAACGTAAGGCATCTTCCTTATTTGGGAAGTCTTTAAATTCTTCTAAATATTCATGTTGCTCAATACCCCAACCGCGAGATTTAGAGAATTTATCACCTTCAAAATTTAAGAATTGATTAGCAGGAACATTTACAGGTAAAGTGTAATCGCCATAAGCTTTCAACATCGCGGGGAAAATAATACAGTGGAAAACAATATTATCCTTTCCAATAAAATGCACCAATTCCGTATCCTCACCTTTCCAATAGTCTTCCCAATTTTTACCATTGTCTAAAGCCCATTGCTTGGTCGCAGAGATGTAGCCAATCGGCGCATCAAACCAAACATAAAGCACTTTTCCGTCTGCACCTTCTACGGGTACATTAATTCCCCAATCCAAGTCACGCGTAATGGCACGTGGTAATAAATCATCATTCAACCAAGACATACATTGTCCTGTTACGTGATTTTTCCAAGTACGCGGATTATGATGTTCTTTTCCGTCCAATTTACCAGACTCAACCCATTGTTTAAGCCACTCTTGGTGTTTGTCCAATTTGAAAAACCAGTGTGTTGTTTCTTTTAAAACGGGCTTATTTCCACTTAAAGTCGAAACTGGATTTATCAATTCCTCAGGAGAGCGCGTATTACCACAATTTTCACATTGGTCGCCATAAGCTTCCTCATATCCACAATCAGGACAAGTTCCTTTGATATAGCGGTCTGCTAAAAATTGATTAAATTCTGCATCATAATATTGTTCACTTGTTTGCTCCTCAAATTGGTCGCCTTGCTTGTGTAGTTTCGTGAAAAACTCTTGCGCCGTTTCATGGTGCAATTGCTCACTCGTTCTATGATAGAAGTCAAACGAAATTCCAAATTTTTCAAAAGTTCCTTTATTCAATTCGTGATATTTATCAATAATATCACGGGGTGAAATTCCTTCTTTTTTTGCACGTATTGTAATTGCAGCACCGTGTTCATCAGACCCACATACCCAGACTACATCGCGCCCACGTCCACGTAAATAACGCACATATATATCCGCAGGCAAGTAAGCACCAGCAAGGTGACCCAAGTGCAAAGCGCCATTGGCATAAGGAAGTGCGGAAGTAACTAATTTCTTTTTCATAAAGGAATAATTAAAAACATTCTTTGATAAACTCTGTTGAGAAGAAAAATAAATCTTCTACTTTTTAGCAGCATTTTTAAAGAACCATAAATTTTGCGCGAAGATACGTTTTTCAGCATTAACGGATTTAGAAAGTGAATAGTTTCCTGTGTAATTTTATAAATATGATAATGGCGCTTCTACTACAATCTCTCCATCGCCGTCCATTTGACATATTAAGGGTAAGCCTTAAGACATTACTAGCTTATGCATGAAAAAAAGGATGGAATTAGATATAAAAAAACGAAATTTGGGTACGTTCATTTTTAAACCAACAAGAGAGATATCTCAATTTTCAAAAAAAAAATCATGATTAAAAATCTACTAGCTTTAGCTTTATTATTCTCCTCATTATCCCTTAATGCGCAAGAATGGGAGCAACTAAATAATGTACCTTTTGAAGCGCACCATTCCAATGGCTTCGGTATTGATGGCAAAGCTTATATATTGAAAGGTGCACACGATGCTGATCCTAATTATTACTCAAGAGAATTATGGGAATATCTGCCAGATACAGACACTTGGAATCAATTGGCTGATTTTCCAGGAGCAGCTCGCCACATTGCTATTGGAGATGATTGGAATGGTAAGTATTACTATGGTTTTGGTAGTAATAATCAAGGTGCAATGACGGATATCTGGGAATTTGACCCTGCTACGGGTGAATTTACTGAATTACCTTCTTGCCCGTGTGTAGGACGGACACACCCCGCATTTGTCGCACATAATGATAAAATTTTCATGGGTTCAGGAAGTACAAGTAATGGAGATTTAAGAGATTGGTGGGTGTATGATATGATAACACAAGAATGGAGTCAAAAAGATGATATCCCTGGTAATAATAGACATCATCCATTCCAATTTGGGATAGACGGTTTTATTTATGTAGGAGGTGGACACCAAACTAATTGGTCTGCTTATAATATTGCTACGGAGGAATGGTCAGCAATAGATAGTTACCCAGAAGGTCGTGTAGCTGGAACTCAATTTAGTTACGGAGGTAAAGGCTATACATTGAGTGGTGATAATAGATTTCACGAAGCATTATTGCCTGGTGATTATTTTTTAGAATATGACCCTGCATTAGACGAATGGGAAGTTTTACCTTCTCACCCAGGTGCTAACCGTTGGGCTTGTTCTTCTTTTATTATTGATGGGTATGTGTATCTTTTTGGAGGTTATACATCGGGCGATGATAGTAGAATGTGGCGTTATCAATTGGAAGTCATCGAGGAGCCAAGCTCTAATGATGATATCGTGATTGCAAATCAGAATATCTCTATTTCTCCTAATCCTTTTACAAATGAAATTGCTATTAATTTTAAATTAGGAGCACCAACAAATTATCAGGCGGAAGTTTATAATTTATTGGGCGAAAGAGTTTACAGTAAGAAGATGTCTGGAAATGAAACAGTAAATCTAGCATCATTATCTGTTGGTATCTACATTTTAAGTGTTGATGTGGATGGTGAAGTGATGAGTCAGAGGATTGTGAAGAATTAAAGAATAGAAAAAATTCTTTTAAAAAACCTCCTAAGTTGGTTAAATCCAATTTAGGAGGTTTTTTTATGTCTAAATAAACAATTCGGAGAGGTATTGACCTTATATTTACGGAGTATTCTCTATTTTATGAAGCTGCATAAAAGAATTTGTCTATAGTTCCGAATTACATACGATGAAACTAAAAACTAAAATACAAGTCGCTCTCCTTATTATCTTCACTGGCTTTGCCATTCTTGGAGCGGTCAATGGTTTTTATTTAGATCGTATTGCTAAGAAATCAGCCCAGATGATGAGTGAAAATTATCGCTCTCTTAATTATACACACGAGATGTCTTTGGCATTGGAAGATGTTATTTCTGCCATCACTCTTAGAGAGACTTCGTATCTTTATAAACGGACGAAATTACGCGAAGCTTTTGATAAGTTTGAGCGCTATATGTCCTTGCAGGATGCAAATATTGCGGATAAAGACGAGGAAGAATTAACGATACAATTGGAAGAAGCTTTTGAGGATTTTCGGACAAAGACGGAGACTGCTTTTCGAAAAGATGGAGAATTTGATATTTCGATACACATGCAATCTGTCAATATTAGAGACTTGCTTAACAAAGTTTATTCTCGAAATGAAGAAGTCATTTTACGTACGACAGACGAGGCAAATGCGATGATAAATCGTGTAAACTTGTACGTCATTTTATTTGGGCTTTTTATCTTTCTTCTGGCAATAGCTGCTATGTTTTATTTGCCTGAAATTTTTGCGCGTCCGATTAAGAATATGACAGAAGCTATGGAGCGTATTGCACGTCGAGAATATGATGAAAGGTTGCCGATACATTCAAAGGATGAGTTTGGTGAAATGGCGCAATCATTTAATATTATGGCTGCGAAAATGGAAGAATACGAAGCCTACAATGTCGAGCAGTTAATGTCAGAGAAAACGCGGATTGAGACTCTAATCTCTCGTATGAAAGCTGCCATTGTCGGGGTCAATAAGGACGGTACCTTACTTTTTGCTAATCCTGTTGCTGAGCGACTAATGGGTATGAAAGAGGAGGAAATTAAAGGTCGAAACCTAAGCGAGATTGAAGATGATTTTTTTCAAAATATGACGCGTGAATTGCGCGAAAATAGGGTTGTAGAAGATAATAGTTATCCGCCCTTAAAAATGGAAAAAAATGGACAGACTTTTTTCTTTTCCAAAGATATATTAAGTGTAAAAGTCAATGATGAAATTGGGCAAAAAGACGCTGATTATGGTTGGGTAATTGTCTTGAAAAATATTACGAAGCTAACACAGGAAAATCTGGCTAAGACGAATTTTATGGCACGTTTGTCTCATGAGCTAAAGACGCCAATTGCTGCGATAGACATGAGTACAAATTTGCTGCGCGATGAACGTATAGGAAAAGTAAATGAAGAGCAGATTGAATTGACAGACACGATAAAACAAAACACCAATAGGATGTTAAGAATGGTGAACGAGTTGATTGATATGGCGAAAATTGAATCTGGAAATATTAAATTAGATTTTAAGAAAGTACAGCCAGAAGAAGTAGTAGACTATGCTTTAAAATCTGTCAAAACGTTTTTGGACGAAAAGAAAATTAAGGTAAGTAAAATATACGAAGCAGACCTTCCAAAGATTGAGTTGGATGCACAAAAAACAGGAGATGTATTGATAAATTACTTGACGAACGCTATCCGTTATACTCCAAAAAATGGACAGATAGATATCAATATTGCGAGTTTTGTTGACGTCGTTTCTTTCTCTGTGAAGGATTTTGGAAACGGGATTGATAAAGAAGAATTAAAGACTGTCTTTCAAAAATTTAAACGAAGCAAAGGGGACAAAACGAAAGGAACAGGTCTAGGATTAGCAATTTCTAAGGAATTTATCGAAGCTCAGGGTGGTTCTGTTTGGGCGGAAAGTGAGCCTACTCGCGGCAGTATATTTGGCTTTTCTTTACCTATTACGCAATAAAAGCCACGGTCGTTCTTTATCATGAATGTCATGGCAAGGAACGACCGTGATACTTTTGTTCAGTTACTTAAATATACTCTCTGCGTCCTGCCCATGTTGCCTGTCTTCCAAAGACGTACCAGCAACATACACCAACTACAGGCATAAAGAAAACAAAAAGTATCCAAAGAACTTTATAAGTCGTATCAGCAAAATCAGCGTCCGCTATTTCCAGAATGGTTTTAATCCAAACGAAAAGCAAACTTAAGATTATAGATGCTAAAGCGACGATGATTACGAAGGCTGTCATGATTTATTAAAAATTTAGGTCGAAATCCCGTATCGAAAGTTTCGAGGCTATTCGATACGGCATGTCTGTGAAAAAA
>CAZQTE010000307.1:0-1404 GCA_964595615.1 uncultured Saprospiraceae bacterium | reverse complement strand
TTTCGAGGAAAAAGGGGCTTCTATAGCCCCTTTTTATCATCGAAATAGAATAATACTGAATGGGTTTGAGGTGTTGGAGTTTTGGAGTACTGGGTTTTAGAATTAAGGGGTAAATACAGGGTTTTGGTTTTTCGAGTTTTGGTTTTAGGTTTTGTTAAATACTACTGGGTTTTAGAAAATGGTTTAATGGGTTTGGTCTTTGGGTCTAGTGGTTTATAGGTGTAATTAGGTTTTAAGTGTTAGAGTTAATTAGGTTTTAAGTTATTTGGTTTTAATAGGTAAAAGATGTTTTTGATTTTAGGTGTTATTTTAAAATTAGAATGTAATTATGTGTTGTTCTCTTTTGTTGAAACAAATATCAGCCAAAAAGTGACCCAAATCATTTTTTGTCGTCGAAAGTGCTCCTTTTTTCGATGAAGTGTTAATGAACTATTAAATTCCCTTGGGAGCAGGTTTTAATTTGGTTAAGGATGTTTTTTGTGTCTTTTTTATACTTAAAATTTCGTTAAGTTTTGTTTTGTGGATTTTAATTTTGTGAAACTGTTGATTGGATAGTTTAAAGTCTGTGGAGCATTAGAGAAATTAGCTTTTAGGAGATAAAAACAGAATTTTCCCAAACTCAATTATTCTTTACTAATTCCCTGATGAACTATTATAAATAGGTCACTTAGACCTCTTTAATCGTCAAAAGAACCTAATTCCTCTTTTTTATAGCTCTCCTTATCTAAGCTCTTGGCATTTGGACAAACATTTTTATATCTTAGTGGTTCAAAATAGGGAAAGAGGTAGAGAGGAGTTGAATTGAAAATTTAAAATCTTAAAAAAATGTATCGTAAAGTAAAAATAGACACAGGAACCATGATTATGGCAGCATTAGTAATGATTGTCTTTTTTGTGGCTATGTTCTATATTGTGGGTGGGATTATGAAGTTACTGGCATGGGCAGCACCTGTTCTCTTAATTATAGCCTGTATTTTTGACTATAACACCGTTTTGAATTATGGCAAGTGGTTGATTAGTCTAGTTAAGCGTAACCCTTTAATGGGGATTGGTGCTATTTTATTGAGTATGATTGCTTATCCTTTAGTTTTTACATATTTATTGGCGCGTGCTTATTTAACGAAAAAGATAAAAGGAATGCAGGCAGAATATGAAACACGTGAACAAGGGGAGTATACTGATTTTGAGGTGGTAGATGAAAAACCCTTAGAAATTAATTCTCCTCCGCGAAGGCCAAAACCAGAAGTAAAGCGTCCTTCATCTTCTAATGATTATGATGATATGTTTAATTAAAACAAAAAATAAAGGGAAAATCTTAAACAAGATTTTCCCTTTATTTTTTGCTTGAATTGGTTTCAAAGAATACTCAATTCTGACTTAGTAAAAGTAATTCAATAACTTGAG
>CAZQTE010000306.1:0-7453 GCA_964595615.1 uncultured Saprospiraceae bacterium | reverse complement strand
TAAGAAATAACTACTTTTTATCGAAGAATGAAAATCCTTTTTGTACTTAAAAGGTAGTGTAAAAAGCAGATTTTGATTAAAAAAAACCTAACAATATAACTTCCACTTAATCGACGACAGTCGATGTAAATTCACCCTGTGAATAAAAGAAATGCATCAGTCCTTTTCACTCACTATCGAAAATTTAAGTTTTTCCAAGTATTCCCGACACTAACAAAAGAAAAACCGGTACTATCATAATGACAGTACCGGTTTTTCAATAGTATATAGTATCAGTAAATTAAATCATGTTGTTCCGAAGTTCAATTGGAATTATACAATACAAATTACAAAGGCTGAAAAGCCGAAATCATTGCCATTATCTCACGGTCAGCCGAAATCATCGGCATCAATGAAAATAAAGCATTATGAGCATCATATTGGTCAACTAAAGCTTCGCTCAGATGAAAAATTGCTTCTTGTCTATTTCCCATTGTTAAGTAACAAGCAACGCGGCAATAACTCAAATTTGGAGAAAAAGTAAAATCTTCCGATTGCTCAATTAAATCCAAAGCTTCCTCTGGCTTACCAATTTCTAAAAGAAAAGAAGACGCACGTAACCAAAACTCCGCCCCCTCAGGCGCAATGTCAGCCGCTTCACGGAAGAATTTTTCCGCTTTGTCATATTCTTCTAATTGGTAATAAGCTTCCGCTAAAGCCACGAAATACTCCTCACGTCCGTCATATTTACGAATAGCGAGAATATAAAAGCCGATAGCACGCTTCCAGTCACTTTCTTTTGCATAACAAGTACCCAAGTGATAGTAAGGCTCATCAAATTCTTCGTTCTCCTCGATTGATTTTTCAAAGAAAGTCTTAGCGATACCGTAATATCCCAATTCTTTGTAGCAGATACCGACATTCAAAAACAATTCGCTGTCAGGTGAGATGTGATTCATCACCTCTGCGTAACATTTCAATGCACGCTGAAATTGTTTTGTCTCCATACATACCTCCGCACATTCACGGTAAGCTAATTCAAAACCCTCGTTAATTGAATAAGCGTACTCGTAAGCATCAATAGCTTCGTCGTATTCGCAAAGATAGTAGTGGGCACTACCTTTTTGATACCAAGCCATATGTGAATATGGATTACGGTCAATAATATTTTCGCACACCTCGATGGCTTCGTGGTGCTTACGAGATAACTCTACATTCAAATAAAGATGTTGTAAAGCTTCATCGTTTTTAGGATTAATCTCTAAGGCTGTTTTTAGCGCATAGAACATTCTCTCCTGTTCGCTCGATTTGTCATAGACAAGAGCTTCGTATAAATAAATGTTACTTAGTTCCTCACCGTGCGCATCCTCTTTGCGTTCGTCCAAAAGATTTAATGCATCTTGAAATAAATCAAGACAACTAAGAGCCTCGGAACGGAGCAAATAAATGTCCGGTTCGGTAGGAGCAAAAACTTCCGCTCTGTCTAAGATAAGAAAAGCCTCTTCTTCACGTTGACTATCAATGAGGAGTTGTGCTTTGCGGACATAAAATTCAGGAGAAAACCCAAATTGTCTGACAGCAAAATCCGATGCTTCTAAAGCTCGGTCTTTATTAAACTCTCTTTCATAAAAATCGATAAGTCTGTTGTATTCGTCCTCGGTAAAAAGTTGGGTTTTACCAGAATCAGACATATCTTCAAAACGCGAAACAAGACTCAAGATATCTTCATGGTTAAATGAATTCATGAGACCCATACATAGATGTTGTTTAATACAAAAATTATGTTCTTTGATAAATGCCGTGATTGTGAAAAAATAAAATTCAAAATCAAAATGACAACTTGAATTTTTGTTTTTCTCAATCACATAATCATGGGATTTATCAGAGAACCCATATTAAGACCTGAGCTTTTAAGTTTAGTCTGATGTCGTAATGAAAAGTGACATCGGTTTTCAATTTTCTCGTAAATAGTGTTTCATTACTAATAAAAATGAAAGGCGCTCAGTGCCTATTGATAAGGTAAAGATAAGGTAAAAAAAACGGCATTTTCAGCAAAAGATAGGCGAGAATGAGGGAACGGTCATGTATTAGAGGGGAAAGGCCGTTTTCGTCTAAGATGATGATTTTTTATAAATTATACGACTTTTCTATGCGTTTTTCCTCTAATATGTACGTGTTTCTGCTCTATATCCCGCTATTTTCATGTGTAAACACCTATTTTTCAGTCTTTAACTTATCGGAATTTTTTGTAAGCTAAAAAATTAAGTTTGGTAACACGGGTTGAACTCTATAGTGTGTGACAATTTTTCGGAAATTGTGATTAGCTTTTCTGCCTGGGGGTAAATAGTCGGAGAGATGACATATCTTTTTTGTGCGTATTGGTTATTGAGTTATTGGTTATTATGTTATTAGTTACTCTATTATTGGTTATTTTTGTTTGCACATGAGCTAAAAAGAAAGAGCTATCATAATGCTAAATTTATAATCTCAAAAGAAAATAACCAATAACATAATAACTAATAACCAATCTACTTCCGACTCACCAAAAACACACCAACAAAAATTAAGATACCTGCGATTACTTTTTCGATAGTCAATATTTCTGTCCCCAAAAACAGAGAAATCACTGCGGCAATGAGGGGTTGCAAATAAATGTAAATACTAACTACCGAAGGATTGACTGTACGCAATGCCGTTGCATTTAAAGTATAAGTCAAAACCGTCGCGCCAATGAGGACATATAGGACAGCATACCAGACCTTGGGAGGAAATGAAGCGAAATCAGTAGTCAATAATTCTTGACCACCAAAAGGTAACACTACAAAAAAGCCAATACACATCACCCACATGATGACCGTCATTGGATGGTATTTTGCCATTAATTTTTTCACTAAAACGATGTAAATACCATAGCTCAAAGCATTAATCAAAATATATAAATCTCCAATAGCTGAAGTATATGCAAACTTTTTGCCATATATTGTTAATATGACTGTTCCGACCCCTCCAAGCACAATTCCAAGCAATTTTTGTGAAGTTATTCTCTCTTTTATTAGGAAAGCAGAAGTAAGCAGTACTAAAATGGGTGTCATCGTCATAATCAAAGATGCATTTATCGGAGTTGTCGCCTTTAGTCCCATAAAGAAAAACATCATATTTATCCCCGCACCAAAAATACCACAGAGTATCAATCGACCGTAATCCTCTCTCTCAATCTTCTCATTCACAAAGATGCGATGCAAAACAAAAAGAACACTACCTGCTACCAAAGCACGTAGCAAAATAAATCCATTAGGTTGAATGTAACCATCATCTAATACGACCTTTGCAATCGAATAATTTGCACCATAAAGGAGTGCAACAGTCAACATAGCAAGATGTGCTTTTGCAACAGGAGAAAGATTTTTCATAATATTATTTTAGCGGTCAGGAGTCAGGGGGCAGGAGTCAGGCTATTTTGATTGAGTCGTTTATAGCCTGACCCCTGACTCCTCTTTCCTGACTCCTTTCTGCAAAGGTGATACTTTCTTTTGAAAGATAACATCAAATTTTTTCTATCTTTGCGCTGCTTTTAAAAAAGCACTCCATTTTCAAGACCTTTTCCCTACAAAAGGATTAGGTATTATTTGAAAAAGATGTGAAATAAAAATGGTTCTCCGCCAAATCGTGTGAAGGTGACATGAAAAAAATAAAAAGCTAAGTTGGTACTTGATTTTAGATTTTTATTTTTTTCCTGTCACACGATTTGACGAAGAACGATAAAAATTAGAGTTTGGAAAAAATTTAGACATAAGAAAAATCTAAGGTCTAAATTATAATATCCAAAATCTGAAAAAAAATAGCAATGGCAAATACTTCAGAAATCCGTAATGGATTGTGTATCAGACATAATCACGATGTTTGGATTATCAAAGAATTCCAACACGTAAAGCCAGGTAAAGGTGCTGCTTTTGTACGTACTAAAATGAAGAGTTTGACACACGGTCGTGTTGTTGAAAATACCTTCCCATCTGGTCACAAAATCGATATTATTCGCGTCGAACGCCGTAAATATCAGTTTTTGTACAAAGATGATATGGGATACAACTTTATGAACACAGAAAACTACGAGCAAATTTCTTTGGGTGTTGAGTTATTAGATAATCCACAATTAATGCGTGAAAGCGACATGGTGGAAATCCTATTTGACGCACAAACAGAAACTCCACTACAAATGGAGATGCCACAGTATGTGACAATGCAAATCACTTACACAGAACCAGGTGTGAAAGGTGATACTGCTACAAATACAACGAAGCCAGCAACTATCGAAACAGGCGCGGAAATCCGTGTTCCTCTTTTCGTAAACGAAGGTGACCACGTAAAAATCGATACGCGTACAGCTACTTATGTAGAGCGTGTAAAGAAATAAAAATAACAAGCAGAAGGCATTTTTTGATGTCTTCTGCTTTTTATTTGTAAGATTCTATCAAAAAATCCGCTTTTTATCCTAAGTTAGCGGTACAATCTCACCGAACAATATTTTACTCTATGGTTTATAGAGTAAAGGCACAAAACTGACGACATACCAAAATAATATTTCTGATTATGACTTTCAAAGATATACAAGACTTAATCAAGTTAATCAATCGCTCTGACCTTTCCGAATTTCGTATGAAAGACGGCGATTTTGAATTAACTGTCCGTACTAATGAGTACATGAAAAATCGCGCAGCGGCCGCTCAAACAACGACGCATACGCAGATAATGCCAATGGCTGCACCAGCAATGCCAGTCGCAGCACCTGCTCCAGCGCCAGCACCAGTTGCGGCGCCTGCTCCAGTAGCAGCGGCGCCAGCAGCGGCAGCACCAGCGGAAGAAGATACTTCTAAGTATTTAGAAATCAAATCTCCAATGGTGGGTACATTCTATCGTTCTCCTTCTCCAGACAAACCGATTTATGTAAAAGTTGGTGACTCTGTAAGCGAAGGTTCACCAGTTTGTATTGTTGAAGCAATGAAATTGTTCAATGAAATTGAAAGTGAAGTTAGCGGCAAAATTGTCAAAGTACTAGTCGAAGATGCACAACCAGTTGAGTACGACCAAGTACTTTTCTTAGTTGACCCTTCTTAAATTTAGGCATTAGATGTTAGACTTTTAACAAGACTAAAGTCTGTTAATTTCTGATATACTGATAATTAATCAACCGACAATTGACAACTAATTTAGCGCGCTATTTCTTATGAAAAAACCACTTTTCAATAAAATATTAATTGCGAACCGTAGCGAAATTGCCTTACGCATTATTCGTACTTGCCGAGAAATGGGCATCAAGACGGTTGCAATTTACTCAACAGCTGACCGAGATAGTCTTCATGTTCGTTTTGCGGACGAAGCTGTTTGTATTGGACCAGCTTCTTCTACTGAGAGTTATCTTTCTATTCCCAAAATTATGGCAGCTGCCGAAATTACTAACGCGGATGCAATTCATCCAGGTTATGGTTTCTTAGCAGAAAATGCTGATTTCGCTGAAGTTTGTGCCGAATACGGTATCAAATTTATCGGACCTTCACCTGATGACATCCGCAAAATGGGTGATAAGATTACGGCAAAGGAAATGATGATAAAAGCAGGTGTTCCTGTTGTTCCTGGTTCTGACGGTCTATTAAAAGACGTGAAGGAAGGTAAGAAATTAGCCAAAGAAATGGGCTACCCTGTCATGCTAAAGGCAACTGCCGGAGGTGGAGGAAAGGGAATGCGTGTAGTGTGGAATGAAGAGGAATTTGAAAGCCAATTGAGTATGGCACAAAACGAAGCCAAAGCGTCTTTCGGTAACGACGGGATGTATATGGAAAAATTCGTTGAAGAGCCACGTCACATTGAAATCCAAATCGTTGGAGACCAATACGGCAATGTTTGTCACCTATCTGAACGTGAGTGTTCTATCCAGCGTCGTCATCAAAAATTAGTAGAGGAAAGCCCTTCTCCATTTATGACCGACGAATTGCGTGAAGCAATGGGTAATGCAGCTATCGCAGCAGGTAAAGCAATTAACTACGAAGGTGTGGGTACTGTAGAATTTTTGGTGGATAAACACCGCAATTTCTACTTCATGGAGATGAATACTCGTATCCAAGTAGAGCACCCTGTAACCGAGGAAGTCATCGACCACGACCTTATCAAAGAGCAAATCAAAGTAGCTGGAGGAGATAAGATTTCGGGTGAGAATTACTATCCGACAATGCATGCGATTGAGTGTCGTATCAATGCAGAGGATGTTTACAATAATTTCCGTCCAAGTCCAGGAAAGATTAACTCTTTCCACAGTTCTAAAGGACACGGTGTACGTGTTGATACTGCGGTTTACGCAGGTTATTCAATACCGCCGTACTATGACAGTATGATTGCGAAATTAATCTGTCGTGCCCGTACACGTGAGGAATGTATCACGAAAATGGAACGTGCTTTGGAAGAATTTATCATTGAAGGTATCAAGACAACGATTCCTTTCCACAAAAAATTGATGAAGGACCCAGATTTCCGTGCGGGTAATTTCCACACAGGATTTTTGGATAATTTTGATATTGGAGAGCCAGAAGAGTAAGTGAAACTTTTCAAATGAATTAAAAATGCTCCTACAGGATAAAACTTGTAGGAGCATTTTTTATTGGACTTATCATTTTTCAACATTTTTTTGAAAAATATAAACTTGATTATCTAAATCAAATGCAGTCAAATAGCCTAACCCTTCCTTTTCATAAAAGCACCCACAATCAATATTTACAACAGGTACTTCTGAAAGGTTTTCAAGTCTTTCTTCTAAAATAGGGCGTCGAGTGGGCGTATGCCCGTGAATAATAACTCGATTATTCAACCATTCTTTATCTAATTCATCGTACCAATTTCTTATCCAAATCATCGCATCTCTATCTTCTAATGGCTTACGGTATTTAAAATTAAAACCTGCATGAACCAACAGATAATCATGCATTTCAAAGTAGTAAGGAAGCGTACTTATCCAATTAAAATAGTCTTGACTCACAAATCGATTTGGAAAACTTTTAACTGTGTCTATTCCTCCATTTCTCAGCCAAAAAGGTTCTTTACCCGAATAAATTCTAGAATCTAGCATCATCTGCTCATGATTTCCCCGCAAACAATGTATTCTAAATCCTTCTTCTTTCAAATTCCAAATATGGTCAATGACACCTTTACTATCCTTTCCTCGGTCAATATAATCTCCTAATATGAAAAGGTCATCTTCTTCTTTGAGATTTATCTTTTTGAGTAATGCTTTAAAAGTCTTGAGGCAACCGTGAATATCTGAAATCGCAAAGCGCCTGCCTCCTTTATTTCTTTTAATCTTCATGAGTTTTATTTTATGAGAATAAGTGAAAAAAACAAAATAATTCAGTCCATTATCCCCATTCTTTTCCCGTTTAAAAAACACAAAAAATAGTTCCGTGATGCAGACCATGCAACGATTTTTTGAATT
>CAZQTE010000305.1:0-7476 GCA_964595615.1 uncultured Saprospiraceae bacterium | reverse complement strand
TATTATCTCTCACCCAGATGCTGGTAAAACAACATTGACGGAAAAACTCCTTCTTTTTGGTGGAGCTATCCAGACTGCGGGTGCCGTAAAATCCAATAAGATAAAGAAGGGAGCGACTTCCGATTTTATGGAAATTGAGCGTCAGAGGGGTATCTCTGTGGCGACTTCGGTGATGGGATTTGAGTATAGAGATAGAAAAATCAATATCTTAGATACACCAGGTCACAAGGATTTTGCGGAAGATACTTACCGTACTTTAACGGCGGTAGATAGTGCAATTGTGGTGATTGACGTCGCGAAAGGTGTGGAGGAGCAAACAGAAAAGTTGGTGAGTGTTTGTCGGATGCGTAAGACACCGATTATCGTTTTTATCAACAAAATGGATAGAGAGGGTAAGGACGGTATGGATTTGTTGGATGAAATTGAATTAAAATTGGGATTGAAAGCAGTGCCGCTTTCTTGGCCGATTGGTATGGGTCAGCGTTTTCAAGGGGTTTATAATATTTGGGAGCAAAAGTTGGTTTTGTTTAGCTCTCATGGTAAGCAAACGGGTGAAGATGTTATTGAGTTTAATGATTTAAATGACCCAGAATTAGAAAATTATGTAGGTGAAGCTGCGGCGGCTGAATTGCGTGAAGAGGTTGAAATGGTGACGGAGGTTTATCCTGCATTCGACCAAGAAGCCTATATGCGTGGAGAACTTAATCCTGTTTTCTTTGGCTCTGCAATTAATAATTTTGGAGTAAAAGAGATGTTGGATTGCTTTGTTGATATTGCGCCAAATCCATTACCGCGCCCAACAGAGGAGCGTATGGTTGAGCCTACAGAAGACCAATTTGCAGGTTTTGTTTTCAAAATCCACGCAAATATGGATCCTAAGCACCGCGACCGTATCGCCTTCATGCGTGTTTGTGCGGGGAAATTTGAACGGAACACCAATTATCTACACGTGCGTCAAGAGCGTAAGATGAAATTCTCTAACCCAACCAGTTTTATGGCATCGAAGAAGAATGTCATTGACGAAGCTTTCCCTGGTGATGTCGTGGGTTTGTATGATAGTGGAAACTTTAAGATTGGAGATACTTTGACAAGTGGCGAAGTCTTACATTTTAAAGGTATTCCATCTTTCTCGCCTGAGCAATTCCGTTACGTGGACAATGCCGACCCAATGAAGCAAAAGCAAATGGTCAAAGGTTTGTCGCAATTAATGGATGAAGGTGTTGCACAACTTTTCACGCGTCAATCAAATAATCGTCGTATTATTGGTACGGTTGGAGCACTCCAATTTGATGTTATTCAATACCGCCTCAAGCATGAGTATGGCGCGAGTGTGACTTTTGAGCCTTTGATTTTACACAAAGCTTGTTGGGTGACTTCTAAGGATAAAAAGGCTTTTGATGAGTTTTTGAAGCGTAGAAAGGCTGATTTGGCGAAGGATTTGGCGGGCAATTGGGTTTATTTGGCTCAAAGTCCTTATGCTTTGAAAATGGTGCAGGACAATCACATGGAGGTGGAATTTCACTTTACGAGTGAATTTTAGGGTTCGTTGTCGGTTGACTGTCTGTTTTGACTTGGACTCTTTATGGAGGCGCAGCATTTTATGTTGCGCCTTCGTTGTTTGAATATAAAACTTACTAATTATGAAACTCAAAGCCCTTCTTCTCTTTCTCTTCTTATTTTCGTCTATACAGATATACGCACAAGACATAGCTTTAAAAGACAAATTTATTTCTTTTGGCATATCTCCTACCAGTCTTATTGAACCCAAAACTAGCACTCTGGAAAGTGTCTTTGAAGTAAGACCAATCAATAATTTTTCAATAGAATTAAAATATGGTTTTCCGGCAGGTATAACACTCAGAAGAGTCAATGACCGACTCTATGACTATCATGAAATAAAAGCAGGCTTGCGTTATTGGCGATATGGTGATATGTTATTTGCTGGATTAGAATATTTTCATGTCAATCATAGATATGATAAAAGCAACGATTTTTTCACCGAAAATGGTAGTAATATTTTTTACGAAAAAGCTGTAGTTCTGAGAAAAGTAAATGGCGTACGTCTGCGAGCAGGAATTAGTTATAGTTTTAACTTTGGACTAACTTTAGAATACTTTTCGGGTGTAGGTGTACGAAACGTGGCTATTTCCTATCCTTCTGTGACTAATAGTCAACAAATAGCCGATACTTCTTTTCTTGAAGATGGATTATTTGGCTCTGTTGATCGAGAAATTGGAAGTAAAAATAAATTTGACTTATACTCTGGTATCAAAGTTTCCTGGCGATTGAGAAGGTGGTGAGATTGATAAAAAACAAAGGCGCGACCTCCAAAAGATGTCGCGCCTTCATTTTATAGAAAGTAAAAAACAAAGTCAGGGCTGCCTTCCAACCACCAACTAACAATCCCGATAGAAATGCGGGACAGGCTTTCCAACTATTCCTTAACAATCTTCTCCGTAGCAACCAAAGTGCCGTCTACTTCTAAACGTACAAAGTACATTCCCGTAGCCAATTTAGCACCCAAAGCAATTGTGCCTTCGTTTGCTGTCAATTCAACCAACTCCACTTCTTGACCTAATTGATTGTGAACGACAAAGCGTGCTTCGTCAAAATCAGTGTCTAAAGTGTAATCCATAATTGTATTTGCAGAGAATGGATTTGGAGAGGCGACTAAAGAAGCAGCAAAATCAACGGGTTGATAAACTGTAGATAATGGATTATTATCAGTCACTAAGAAAGCATCAAAACCACCTTCTACTAAGTGTCCTGGATTATCATCCGCAGTCTCAACAATTAAAGTCATATTGTCTGTATACTCAATCAAACCAAACAATGGTTGAACAGAATTTGGTCTCCAACTACTTAAAGAATTGCTGATATTTTCTAGTTCAACTACATCCGTGCCATTACTAATACTTACTGTTAACTCATCATTTGGATTACCTTGCCCTCCTTGATTAAAGAACCACAAACGGTAGTTCAATACTGGCTCACCATATGTAGTCAAATCCATAACAGGAGAAGTTAGAATGACATTACCATCATCAACATCATCATTACCTACGCCTCCGCCAGAGTTACCTGTCACATAAGCCATATTACCTAAATCATCATTTACATCAGACCCAGGATTACTTTGATTACCATTAAAGTCTGTACCATTTGGCACTCCTAACTCCCAATCACCTGTTTCTGCATTTCCAGATGTAATCCATTCATAATCGAATACAAAATCATCTTGATAACCTACACCTAATTCTACTTCAACAGTAGTATTTTCACTAACATCAAAAGTTGTTGTGCCATAAGTGTGTCCCCATTTTCCAGCAACAATAGTATAAGAGCCAGTAAAAACACTTCCTAAATTAAAATTACCATTTGCATCACTTGTCGTGTTAAAGGTAAATTCTTCATTAAATACAGCAACTTCAACATTCGCCAAGTTGGTACCGTCTGTCTCTTGCAAAGTCAAACCTGACACACTAAATGACTCTAATGCTCCTAACTGAACATCTTGCATGACAATAACACCGTTTTCTAATGTCAACTCTAATGTCTGAGAAGTGTAACCTGGAGCACTGTAAGTTACATTATAAGTACCTGCTGTTGCGATACCTGTTTTATATTCACCAGTAAAGTCTGTCGTTCCTTGATTTAATTGGTCGGCATCAATCGAGATATCTGCTCCACTAATCGCCGCTCCTGTATTGATATCCGTTACAAAACCTTCAACGCGACAAGCACGCACGTAATTAGGCGTCACAACGTACAATCCATTAGTAATATCTGTCAGTAAAACTGTCTCAGAAGGTAAGAAAGGATAAGCTCCCCAAGAACCACTAAAGCCACCATCGCCACCAAGGAAAGTATCAAAATTACCTACTTCTATTAAATTGTCTGGCTCAGAAGCATCCACAACAATACCTCCATCTGTATAATAAGAGATAATTAACCAATCTTGCCAAACATGTACATTGTGAGGAATAACACCAGCACCTAAAGTCTCTAAAGGTAGAAATTGGTCTAGCTCCACAATATCCGAGGGATCAGAAATATCATAAGCACCAATAGGAGCATCTGCTAACTCATCAGTCGTAAAAATGGTATTACTATCATCACTTAACCATGCATTATGAGTAAAATTGAAAGGTGTCGGTTGAGAACCTAAGGCTGTGATATTCTGCTTATCAGTCACATCATAAATAGTGAAAACACCAGAAAAAATCTCAGAAGAATACATTTTATTATCACGTGTAAAAACATCATGAGAATAAACGTTTGGCGCAGCAGCAACAAACTCTGGTTGACCTGGAGTCGTAAAAACATCAATGATTAACATACCACCGTTATTTAAATCACAACCAGCAAGGTATGCGTAACCAAATTCGTCAATATAGATATTGTGACAAGTATTTAATTGTCCTAAACCAGGAATATTCGGTTCCCAGTTAAAACCAGTCAACTCTCCACCAAAAGGTAAATCTCCTAAGTAAAGAACAGCTACACCTAAGTCTTGCTCATTAGTAACATAAGCATAGTCACCCCATGTTTTAATATCTCGCCATGTTGTGTTTTCTCCAGGAAAAAATCCAACATCCACTGGATTGTCAGGGTCTGTTACATCAATAACAGATGTTCCGATAGTACGGCCAACTAGAGCATATTCTTTGCCAGTTGGTTCATGGTGCCAGCCCCACACGTCATTAAGGCTACCTTGATTGAATTGGACTTCGCTACGCAAAGTCATATTTAATTGTGCCTCTGCTGTAGAAAAGCAAAAAATTGCAGCTACGAAAAGTAAAAATTTCTTCATTAAAGTGTTGATGATTTATGTTGGAAGAGAATATTTAATTAATTAGAAAAACTTTTAGAAGCTGTTTGAGTTTAAGTACTTTTCTATCCATAAGGACATTAGTTAAATTCAAACAGCTTCTTAGTACCATTTTTATCTGAGATACTGTAAAAGCGCACAAATATACCTTTTTGTTGTAGGAAGAAGTTTGAAAAGTTATAGAATGTTAGTCTAATGACATTAACAGTGTTGCGAGACTTCTATTTTGGATTTTTTTAGAAGTATAGGAATGTTTTTTAGAATAAATTTCCTACGGAACATTGAAAAAATGATTGTCCACCCTTGCTATAATTTTATTCTTTAAACGTCCCTAAACAAACTCAATCTGCACCGTATCATCAATATTTAAGCCAAGCAAACTACTCGCTTTACCCAAATTAATCGCAATTTCTAAATATCCAGCAGAATTAAACAAACACAAACTCTCGCCGACTGGCACATCAAAATAGTGCCAACTCAATTGAGTAATCGCATCGTGTCGTTTAAAATAAAGGTTGAATTTACGTTCCTTTGCCACTTGTTCAAATAGTTCACGCGTGATATTGGTAATCACATTTTCGTAATTATCGACATGAATAACCGAACCTACAATCTGAGAAGATTTTACGACAGGTTGAAAAGTAATACGCTCCATTATTTCCGTTAATGGCGTTCCTATTTCTTCTAATTTTTTACCTTTTGCCAATTCTGCAACGGCTTGTGCAAATACACGATTAACTTCGCCCGTTCCTGTTCCTTGATAATTTAATTCGACAACCTTCTCTATTTTTTCTGGAAAAATCAATGAGAAAATACCATTATCTGCCCCAATGAAAAAATGTCCGTCATGTTCGATAACTAAAAAGGCACTTTGGTTGTTGTAAAAATTGTTAACGCTAACGAGGTGAATAGTTCCTTTGGGAAAAGTTGGATAAGCATTTTTTAAGACGAAAGCTGCTTGGACAATATCGTAATTCGGGATATTATGTGAAATATCAATGATATTCAGTTCGTTATGGGCAGATAGAAGTGACCCCTTCAGCATTCCTGCGTAGTAATCTTTGAGACCAAAGTCTGTGGTAAGTGTCAAAATCTTCATAGTAGGTTTCTTAGCAAAATCGGAGATATTTTTGTAATCTTATTAGAGATGTTAGATATTAGACTTTAGATATTAGACTGCCATTCTAACTTGTTCAGAGTCAAACTAATACGATTTAGTTAAGTTTAATTTTGAAAATGTTTAATAAAGTTATCAAATCATTTTATAAAATAATTATACCAAATCGTGATTTGCAGGAATTATTCTCTCTATTCTCCTGTTTAATCTCCGTAAAACGTGTAATTTAGCGTAAAAATAACCGATAAATCCGAAAATGAGGAATCTATCCTCCATTTTGGAATACATATAAAATAAACGACTCTGTCAAAAGAGTGAAAAATTAAAGAGAAAGGTATCTAATAGTTTGCTACTAATACAAACAACCTCTCTCCTAAACTGAAACATTTGAGCGAAATTATTTTAACCGTAGAGGGCATTGACCCTGTGGAGTTATACGGACAAAGTAACTCCAGATTAAATCTATTGAAGAATGCGTTTCCTGATATTGCGATTAACACGCGAGGAACGAATGTCAAGCTGATTGGTGACAAAAAATTCACACAAAAAGCAAAAGAAAAATTGGAGCAAATGGTTCGTTTGCTCAAAATGAATAAAGAATTGACGGACAATAATGTCAAAGAATTATTGGACGGCGATAATCCATTCAAAGCGCGTTTAAGCATGGCGAATGGTGTCAATAAAACACTTGTACACGCACGCGGCGGCAAAGTCATCAAAGCCAAAACGCCCAACCAAAAAATGTTGGTCGAAGCTGCGGAGAAAGACGATGTCGTTTTTGCGGTCGGTCCTGCGGGTACAGGTAAAACTTATACTGCCGTTGCCCTCGCAGTACAAGCATTGAAACAACGTACAGTAAAGAAAATTATCATTACGCGCCCTGCCGTAGAAGCAGGTGAAAGTTTAGGTTTCCTTCCTGGAGATTTAAAAGAGAAGATTGACCCGTATTTGCGTCCTGTTTACGATGCATTAGAGGATATGATTGACGGTGAGAAGTTGAACAAGTTCATGGAAAACAACACCATCGAAATTGCTCCTTTAGCCTTCATGCGTGGTCGTACTTTGGATAATGCTTTTGTCATTTTGGATGAGGCTCAAAACTGTACAACTATGCAAATCAAGATGTTTTTAACGCGTCTTGGTCCTAATGCAAAATGTATTATCACAGGTGATTTATCACAGGTAGATTTACCTTACAGCCAAAAATCTGGCTTGCGTCGCGCCATTGAAGTCCTTTATGGGATTAAAGGAATTGCGATTGTGAGATTGTCGGCAGATGATGTGGTGCGTCACCGTTTGGTGAAAGAAATCATTGTGGCTTATGATAAGGCGGATGATGCAAAGCGTCGGGAACGGGAGGAATTTCATCAAAATCGACGAGAGAATGCGCGTGATAGGAAGCGGGAGGTGAAGGAGGAGGAGTAGGATGCTTTTTGGAGATGTGAGGATAATGTTGTAAATTCGGAGAGTAATTAAAATGAAAGATTATGAAAATTGTATTAGATTTTGATAGTGTTAATAAAAATAG
>CAZQTE010000304.1:4317-7521 GCA_964595615.1 uncultured Saprospiraceae bacterium | reverse complement strand
GCCTTTTCTAAATTATTTGAGAGAGGCAGCGACGGTTTGATTTTACGCAAAAAAAAATATGCCACATTTTGGAAATATGGCATATTTATGAGAACTCCTGACTCCTATTTCATCAAAGCCAAATCATCCGCATCATCAACCCTCAAAGAAAGCAATCCAGCAATAATCATCGAAACCCCACCAATAATCAAAGCAAAAATAGACGCACCTCCAAAGATATTACCAACGATAGCACCTAAAATCGTAGCCGCTACTAATTGAGGAATAACAATGAAAAAGTTAAAAACGCCCATATAGTAGCCCATTTTATCCGCAGGTAAAACTCCTGCTAACATCGCATAAGGCATCGATAAAATACTCGCCCAAGCAATACCAATACCGACCATGGAAAGCAATAGTTGATTTGGGTCACTAAAGAAATAAACTGAAATAAGTCCCAATCCACCCAAAGTTAAACACAGCGCATGCGTAGCTCTTCTACTAACCTTTTTAGCTAAAACAGGTAATAAAAAGGCCGCCAATGCCGCTACTCCACTATAAACCGCAAAACAAATTCCAACCCAATCCGCACCCTCATTATAAGCGGTAGAGGTAGTGTCGGTCGTTCCATAGACATGACTGGTTAATGCTGCCGTCGTGTAAATCCACATGGCAAACAAAGCAAACCAAGAGAAAAACTGCACACTCGCCAGTTGTTTCATCGTTTTTGGCATCTCTAAAAGGTCGGTCATAATCGTTGTAAATGCACCTTGAAAATTGCCGTTTTTTATCATAGCAGAAGAAATCAACCAGAAAACACCCATTATCATGACCAATATTCCCAATAACAAAGTCTCCTTTTGCAATTCATAAAAATATATCAATCCTGTCAAAACAGCTCCCAAAACCACCGTCGTCAATCCTGTCGCTTGTTGCTTTCTACTTCGTGCTTTTTGCGAAATAGCGCTCATTTCAACCTTATCATTTCCATGTTCAGATACATTTCCAAAAGACGCTAATTCCTCAGGAGAATATTCTTTTGATTTAAATACTGTCCACAATACCGCTACCAAAAATATCGCTGCACCCAAATAAAAAGACCAAAGAACAGAGTCAGGAATGACACCTTCCTCCGCGGTATTAGACATTCCAGCCCAATTCGTCAACATGTAGGGTAGGGCAGAAGCAACAACCCCTCCAACACCAATAAAAAACGATTGTGTTGCAAAACCTGTCGTTCTTTGCTCAGAGGGCAAATTATCCCCTACAAATGCCCGAAAAGGCTCCATAGTTACATTTATCGACGCATCCATGAGCCACAAAGTACCTGCCGCCATCCAAAGCGCCGCCGAATTCGGCATAAAACACAAAGCAATTGAAGACAAAATCGCCCCAACTAAGAAAAACGGACGTCTACGACCCCATTTTGGCGACCAAGTTTTATCCGACCAATAACCGATAATCGGCTGCACCAACAATCCTGTCATCGGCGCAGCAATCCACAAAATAGGAATGCTCTCGACATCAGCACCGAGCGTTTCAAAAATCCGACTTGTATTGGCATTTTGTAAGGCAAAACCGAATTGAATTCCTAAAAATCCGAAACTCATATTCCATATTTCCCAAAAACTAAGGCGAGGCTTTTGTTTGATTGCTATTGTTGACATTTCGTTGTTTTGAATTGATAAAAACTACTTAGTAACGACGAAATAATAAGTCCGTCAAGTTGGGCAGTGTATAATTTTTCTTCCCGATTGCCTCGGGACAGGCTAGTTTTGGCTTCAAAGCACGATAATTGTTAATACTTTGAGTGATTTGAAGTGAAAAATGAGGAAAATTTGACCTGTCCAGATGACGGACTTATTGTTTTGTCGTTACTTACAACACAAAAATAATTTTCTTCCTCGTAAATGCACCTTTTTTGTGGAAAATCTTTGAATTGTACTGGTGGGACAGTGGAATGCTTTTGGAAATAGACTTGTTACTTTTATAAAATGCTTTGCTGAAATTTGAATTTTTTCGCTAATTTTCTTCAAAAAATTCTTGAATAGTCCCTCTATTGAATGATTTTTTGAAGGAAAGTATCGGAAAAAGGCATTTTCAGAAGAGTATTTTATAAGGGTAACAAGTCTAATGATTAGTTATTCGGAAAGAAAGGCATGAACATACCTGTATAATTTAGCCTAAAAGGTCATCTGCTTTAATCTCTAAATCAAAAAGCTCAATGTGAAGAGTGTCACCTGCGCGGTAAGTTTGACGCATACTATATTCGCCATTTTTTGGTTTACTATAAACCTCAATTCTTTTTTGTTTTGGATTTACAATCCATAATGCTAGAACTCCTGCCTGCGCGTAGAGAGGAGACTTGACCTTTCTATCCGTTAATAGACTGGAAACAGCAACTTCTACCAAAAAAATGATGTCTTTTGGTTGTGGATGATTTTCAGAATAAAGGTCTTCGCGATAATGCAGGACGGAAATGTCTGGTTCGGGCTCTGAACTTAGTTCAGGAATACTAATCGGATTTTGGACAGCTAAAACCGTTTTTTCCAAAGGAAGTAGTCGATTTAAAACCCGCACGACACGGTTGACCTTGCCAGCGTGCTCACTTGTTATTGCGCTCATTTTTGTGATTTCCCCATAGATAAGTTCAACCCGGTCATCCTCTTTCAAGATGCCGACTTCTGCCATTTTGTGGTATTCTTCTATTGTTAAGAGCCTTTTATCAAGCTGAACCGTCATATATTTTACTTTCTTTATGACAAATATAACTTTCTTTTGCTAATTTTCCTAATCATACATCACCTGCCAACCCTCTACCCAATAAGTCGTCCGACCAGCTATTTTGCCCGTAACAACTGTCCCTTTTCCTTTCAATTCACCTTCTTTGCGCCATTTGTCCCAAAACCACTCGCCAGGATAATCTTTGTAATGCGGCAACTTTTCAATAGCTTCATTTAAAATACGTTGCATAGCTTTAAAAATAGCTTTGAGTTGTTTTTTTTCTAACTTGTTGACACGTGAAGCAGGATTGATTTTGGTTTGAAAGCAAATTTCATCTGCGTATAAATTCCCAACACCAGCTAAATGGTGTTGATTTAATAAAAAACCTTTTATAGATGATTTTTTGCCTTCGGCAATGGAAAGAAATTCTTTTTCTGTAATCACTAAAGCATCTTCTCCTAACCTTTTCGTCTTGATAAACTCTTGTAAATCAGGAATATG
>CAZQTE010000304.1:0-4217 GCA_964595615.1 uncultured Saprospiraceae bacterium | reverse complement strand
TTCTGGTCTAAACCAGTCTCGTTGAAATAGTGCTGAAAAGTATTTACCTCTGGTAATTCTGGCATTTTTAATTGTCTATTGTAGAATGTCTATTGTCTAATTTCGTCTCAGGACGCTTATAACTCTTTGGCGAAATGCGTTCCTTGTGGCGTTTTTAATTCAACATCCGTTTTGTGTAGTTTGTTGTCGTCACTTATTTCGTAAATTTCAATTTTGCCTTTTTTGCTTTCTAAAGATTGAGAATAGGAGAGAATTATTTCCTTAGAATCTTTACCAAATTTGACACTTTGGACATTAGTTCCAGATATTCGATACTCTTGAACTTTACTTAAAGTCCCATCTTCGCTCCTATCAAATATGCTGATAGAGAAGTAGTCTGTGTAACTCGCCGATACCTTTGTTAATTCAGAACCTTCTTGATTCAATACCAGCACTTGCTTTCCATTTGGTGAAATATCAAAATATTTTGGATTTAATGCTGTTTGCTGTCGTCCTGCGATGATATGATTGCCATTTTCCTCAAATTTAATATTGAATAGTTCACTTTTAGTCTCGGTACTATCACGATTTATTACGAAACAATATTTGCCGTCTGAAGTGAATTCGGTCTTAATTAAATTTTTTCCTATTTCAATAGGTGCGCCTAATAAAGCTAGTTTTGTGCCGTAGGTTGTTTCAATAAATTTATAAAATGCCACCGTTTTATCTTCTTCCAGAGTCACCGCAAAATACTTTCCAGAGGGATGCCAGCTTATATCCGTTGCACGAATATTTCCCTTTTTAGAATAGACCGCATGCGGATGTCTAAAAACGTATTTAAAGCGATTATTTTCTAAGAGAATGCGTACAATTTCGCTGTGTTTTTCATCAACCGTCAATGCTAATGATTTGCCATCTGGACTTAAAACTACGGCTGAGGGAGATTTCCCCACAGTAATAGTATCAATAGTTTTTAAATTTGTAGCATCTGAAATATCAACAGCTATTAGAGTATTTCCAGTCCCCAATTTCCAGTCGAGTTCTATAGAATAGCGCATAGAATCAGGGTATTCTCCATGAGATTGTAGAATGTAAGCCGTAGTTCCATCTTTTGAGATAGCAACTGGTTTTGCATTATTAATAATGGAATTGGAGAGAAAAATACTGTTTTTACTGACATTGCCGCTACTATCTAATTGGATAATAGTTAGAGAGTCGCTTTGAATTCTGTATTGGCTTTGTTTGTTTTCGAGACCGTCTGCCAATGCTGTATCTGCATCTGATAAGACGAGATATTTTGCGATTTCTTGACTATTTATATTTCCTAGGAAGAAACACAAGTATAAAAGTATTAGTGAAAATCTCAAAAATGTAGTTTTTTAATAACTGAAAGTAAATTTTAAAATCGAAAGTAATAACGACTTGAAGGACTTTATATTACTATTTTGGAAAACCATCAGACTGCATGACTGCCATTGCTTGGTGATAATGGCGTTCTTTATGATTTGCCAAAAGAGTTAGTAAATCTTCAAGACTGTAAGTAATTACCGCACCAGCAGGAGAAGATAGACGTGTTTTTGCATAATCCATACCGTCTAACTGACTTAATAGTGCGCGCCATTCTATGTCATGCGCCTTATATTTTTTGACAATATCAGCAGGCAAATCACTTTTAGAAGGCTCGAAGGAAGGAATGGTTTTCCCTTTCTTATCTGGAATTGGTGCAGTAGTTTTTATTAAAAAATTTCCAAAGAACTTAGCCCCAATACCCATCTTAGCCCAAAATGTTGGTTTATAAGTCCCCGCAGCCATTCTTTTTATGATAGAAGTATATTGCTTATCAGTTATCATTAAATGGTCTAGACACT
This sequence comes from uncultured Saprospiraceae bacterium, assembly GCA_964595615.1. GTDB lineage: Bacteria > Bacteroidota > Bacteroidia > Chitinophagales > Saprospiraceae > JAHDCG01. Next base: position 2,370 of record CAZQTE010000304.1, on the reverse strand, counting down.
GAGCAATACTCCAACTTTTTGGGTCAGTTTTGTAGTTGAGTTGCTCTGCATTTAAATGCGAGAAGGCACTGACTGTGGTCTCTACTGCCTTTTCAATTTGTTGTAATTTGCTTTCTAAAAATTGGTCTGACATGGCCTTTAATTTTAATAACAAGTAATCACTCATTAGGGTTGCTTCGCAACAGTCTTATTTTTTGACAGAGAACGTATTTTTTAGATAAAAAACGGTCTGCTTACTGAATAGTAAACAGACCGTTTTGATCAATTTAGTTTAAGTTTTATTTATTTGCTTACAACTAAGTTACGAACAGCAACGCCCTCATCTGTACGAACACGTACAAAGTACATGCCTTCAGCTAAGTCACGAATGTTCAAGTTTAAGTTAGCCGTTTTGATGTTTTCAAAATTTTGAACACGGTTAGTGCTTCCTTTTGCATCATAAATAGTTACTTCAACATTTTCAGACAAGTTAACTAAGTCTAATCCTAACGCAACTTGAGTACTAGCTGGATTTGGACTTAATTTTACAACATTCTCTTCTGATAATTGATTTGGAACAGCAGAAGTCATAACTGGAGTATCTCCGATACTTAAAGTAACGTATGGAGTAGCTCCTGAGAAACCACCTGTACCGTAGTCATCCAAATCGATATCTTCTGCAACAGATAATACTTGTGTAAAACGGAATAAACCAGCATTTTCCATTAATAAATCTTGTGCTGAATTATCTAAAGTACGATTAGCACCCATAGTTACACGAATTTCACCTTCTACTTTGAATTCAATCATCGCTAAGTAATCTGTGTTATCTTCTAAAGCAATAGGGTCGCCATTGAGTTGTGTAATTGGCACAGTGATGATATCAGTAAAGTCCTCTGTTCCTTGGATAGTATAGATAGTAATACCTAGAAGTTCTCTTTCCTCAGGAGTAACTGCACGTAAAGCTGCAGGGTCAGAACTACCGTTTCCGTCATCATTTACTTTGTAAAGAGCAACAAATGCATCAATTCCTGTATTTTCTTCTGTTCCAATTAATGAAAAAGACATAGTACGAGCAAATTTGTCTGCACCATTCACTACGTGGTAGTGAGCCCCGTATGCCCACTGAAAATTAGTAGCACCAGCAAAACCTGGAGAGATAACACCATCAATGCCTGGTGCTTTAGAAAATAAGGTATCAGAGATTTGGAATTCAAATGATTGAGTATCATTCTCAGGATTATCATCTGCAACATCAGCACTAATTGAGTATGTACCTGTGTACGTTGTACCTGCAGCCCCCGTAGGAGTAAATTGCTCTGCAAAAGGAACATTTTCTACTGTTGAATCGATTGGAATTGGATCATAAGCTAATACAGTATTAAAAACATCTGTACCATTTTCAGCAATATTAACATTTAATTCAATGCCTGTTTGATCTAATGCACCTTGATTACTAACATCTGCTAAGAAACCAAAAGCTTCCGCTTGACCTTCAGGGTAAGAGTAGTTTGGAGAAGCAGCGAAGAAATCATTTACTTGCATATCATTTTCGAAACGTGGGTCACCATCATATAAAACAAGGTCATCTATATTCCAGAAATATTCCCAGTTCCCTGTCCATTGAAACTGGAGATAAACTATGTTTCCAGCAGCAGAATCAGATATGTTAATAACTGGTACTTCTGGATTTTCAGACCAACGAGCACCAACAGTTGTGTTAGGGAATACTGTATAATTCGTCCAGTTTTCGTTATCTGTACTTACACGCAAGATTGCATTTTCAACTGCACTAAGTGTAAAAACACCAATATGCATCTGTGCACCGAACCAAACTTCTGTTTCACCTGTCAAGTCAATTGCAGTTGTTGTTAATTCTGTGATGTGATCTGCTGGAAGCTGAGTTAATGCATCCGAATCCATAGTAATGAAACCGTTTAATACTGTTTCTGCATCAAATGGAACTTGCAAATTATTATTATCATCAAAAATAGCAGGGCAGCCGTTTGATGCACCTGTTGCTGGGTCGTTACACCAAGTAAAAACAGCACCTTGGTCAGAAGCATCGATGTTTGTCCAGTCAGCAGGAAGCCCGTCAGCGAAGTCTTCTTCCCAAAGCACATTGGCATTTTGTGCTTGTAAGGTAAAGGTTGAAACCGTAACAAGTAAGGTTAAAACTAATTTAGTAAAATTGCTCATCATAAAATGATTTTAGTTTAAGAAAAAGTTGTTCTCAGTTAAAATTGAGTTACTCACCAGCAAATGTAGTAATTCTTAATCTTAATTAGGGATTACTCAATAAAATAGCGGAGGTAAAACACACTAATTTGTCAGCTAATACGCCTTGGATGTAGCTAAGTACGTGACATTATTTATATGGATAAATTTGAG
>CAZQTE010000303.1:0-7532 GCA_964595615.1 uncultured Saprospiraceae bacterium | reverse complement strand
AATTGTGGAATCTATAAGAAAAAAGAGTCTCTAATAACAAAGGAGCTGCAATAAGCAAAAAAAGGATTCTTTTTTATAAAAAATTGCAAATTTCAGTGAACATTTAGAGTTTTCTCAACATCTTACATTAAAGGTTTCCTGAAAATCTTGGTATCTCACACAAAAGACAACAACCTCCTGCTTAGAACGAAAGTTCTAATTTTTTACAAGTACTTGAACAAACACTATTTTTTAATTTTTTAAAGGAGTAAATCACCATGAAGCGTATTTTGCATTATTTCAACGTAAGACGACGTGCCCTCAAATTGCGTCGCATCGCAGGAAATGCAGCAGCCTCAACCGTGAAAACCCAAGTCAGAAAAGGAGAAATTTATACTGATGACGGTGATCTTGGTTACTGCTAGTCTTTCTTACAGCCCAGCAGCCCTAAAGAATAATAATTAACAAATTATTCCAACTGAAGAAGTTTAAGCCACCTCTTTCCTGACGGAAATTGGTGGCTTTTCTTTTTTAGTTTATCTTTATAAATTTAGGAATGCGGTAAATATTTTTTTCATAATCAAAAATACAGAATTTTCGATTATTTTTGCGGTAGAGCAAATACAATGTCAGTCAAAATTTCATTTCCATTTCTACCAAAAAAATAAAAATGCAAAAATTAGCTACTTTATTACTACTTATTAGTCTACTAGGTTTTGCAGGCTGTAAACCAGACGAAACACCCGTCATCCCTACTCCTACCTTAGATGACGAACTTACTAACATACTCAACATTGCCTCTGAGACGGGAAATGCTTCATACTTCATTCAACCGCAAAGCGATGATTTTGATGCCATCCCCCAGGACCCTCGTAATCCACTAACGGAAGAAAAAATAGCACTCGGAAAATTACTATTCCACGAAACAGGTTTAGCACTTGACCCCCGCGACGAACAAGGCATGGGCACTTATTCATGTGCATCTTGTCACTTTGCAGCAGCGGGATTTCAAGCAGGAAGACATCAAGGTATTGGTGAAGGTGGTATTGGTATTGGAGTAAGTGGCGAGGGGCGTGAAATCTCACCAGATTATCAAATTTTCAACTTAGATGCTCAGCCAATACGAACACCTTCGGTTATTAATACTGCTTTCCAAGAAGTGATGTTATGGAATGGTCAATTTGGTGCATTGGGCATTAATCAATCGACAGACTACGCATGGGTGGGTGATGTACGTGAAAATAATAATTTGGGGTACTCAGGAGTAGAGGTCCAAGCCATTGCTGCCATAGATGTACACAAACAAGCGGTTGAAGAAGACTTCATTTTAAATAATGGTTATCAAGAGTTATTTGCAGCGGCATTTCCTCAAATAGAAGAGTTAGAACGCTATACCGACGAATATGCAGGTTTAGCAATTGCAGCTTATGAACGCACGATGTTCTCTAATCAAGCTCCTTTTCAACGCTATTTAAAAGGAGAAATAAACGCCATGTCTGAGCAAGAAAAACGTGGTGCAATGGTCTTTTTTGACAAAGGAAAGTGTGGCAGCTGTCACAATGGACCAGGCTTGAATAGTTTGGCTTTTTATGGTTTGGGAATGTTAGATTTATTTGCCTCGGAATTACCTGTTTTTAAAACTCCTGTTGACGCCCCCGAAAATCGTGGACGTGGTGGTTTTACTGCCAATCCAGAAGACAATTACAAATTTAAAGTTCCTCAATTATACAATCTAGCAGACTCGCCCTTTTATGGTCATGGAAGTAGTTTTTATAGTATTCGTGAAGTATTAGAGTATAAGAATAATGCAATTTCGCAAAATCCAGAAGTGCCTGAAAGTCAGCTGGCAGAGGAGTTTGTTCCGCTTGGTTTGACAGATGCAGAATTGGATGATTTGGAAGCTTTTTTGACGACTGCTTTGCGTGACCCTGACTTGGCGAGATATGCACCTGAGAGTTTGCCTTCGGGGAATTGTTTTCCTAATGCGGATGCGGTTTCAGTTGCAGATTTGGGTTGTGAGTAGTTTTTTACCAAATAAAATCCTTTAGGATTTTTTTGCGTGTCCGTATGGGGCATTCCGACTGCAGGGAGGAATCTGAGTGTGAAAAGAAAGCTTACTTTGCTGCCTTTATTACCCAGATTCCTCCTACCGTCGGAATGACAAGAAGAAAAATTCTTTTTCTTCTTGTCAAAAAACACTATCTTCACGAGCATTACTACACAAAATCCCCCAATACGATGCCCAAACAACACAACTACTATGTGTACATGCTCACCAATCCAAAAAAGACCGTCCTCTACACAGGCATGACCAACAATCTAATCCGCCGCCTGCAAGAACACACTAACGCTCACATGGAGCAAGATTTCCGAAAATTTACAGCACGTTATCATTGCTATCACCTTGTTTATTTTGAACATCATAAATATGTCTTGAATGCTATTGCACGAGAGAAAGAGATTAAAGCTTGGCGACGGTCGAAGAAGGATGCTTTGATAAATGAAGTTAATCCAGAGTGGAAGTTTTTAGAGTATGATTTAGGCTTTCCTTTTTACAAATAAAATTCAAAGAATTTTATTTGTCATTCCGACCGCAGGGAGGAATCTGGGTGTAGAATGTCATTTTGACTCAGATTCCTCCCTACGGTCGGAATGACCCATACGGGCACGCAAAGAAAGCCTAAAGGCTTCTCTTTGATAAAAAACACTCTTTCCTCCTGACAAAATGTCACATCAAATCCAAATTTTCCCTATCTTTGCGGACTTTTCAGATATAGACAGGAATCTAACATCTAAAGTCTAATATCTAACATCTTTAAAAGTGGCAAATCTGAGCCGTCCGCTATACACGGAGATTAACGATTTTTTGACCACCAATCCAATATCATGTACAACAATAACCCAACATTAGAGGGAATAAAAGTAATTAAGGAAGAGAAGCAAGGAGAAGTCTTTTTCAATCCAAAAACAGCGGGAGAAGCTGTTTATCCAGCGGGTACACGTCGCTTTTACATTGAGTCTTATGGCTGTCAGATGAATTTTTCGGATAGTGAAATCGTGGCTTCTGTTTTGTCGGAAGTAGGATTTGCGCCGACGAAAATTATGGAGGAGAGTGAGTTGATTCTTATCAATACTTGTTCTATTCGCGAGAAGGCGGAAGATACAGTGCGTAAGCGTTTGAAGGTTTTTAATAAACAAAAAGAAGCGCGTCCAGGGACGAAGATTGGAGTTTTGGGTTGTATGGCGGAGCGATTAAAAGCCAAGTTATTGGATGAAGAGAAGTTGGTTGATTTGGTTGTTGGTCCAGATGCTTATCGTGATTTACCAGGTTTGGTATCTACAATAGATGAAGGAGATAAAGGGGTGAATGTAGTTTTATCTCGTGAGGAAACTTACGCGAATATCTCTCCGATGCGTTTGCATTCCAATGGGATTACGGCATTTATTTCAATCATGCGTGGTTGTGATAATATGTGTTCTTTTTGCGTGGTACCATTTACGCGTGGTCGTGAACGTTCTCGTGATGCATTTAGTATCATTGCAGAAGCGACAGATTTATATGAAAAAGGCTATCGTGAGGTGACTCTTTTAGGACAGAATGTAGATAGCTACAAATGGGAAAATCCTGAAAACAAAGAAGTTGTCAACTTTGCCAATCTTTTAGAATTAACAGCAAAAGTACATCCTGATTTACGTATTCGTTTCTCGACTTCTCACCCGAAAGATATTACAGATGAGGTATTGCATACTATGGCGAAGTACGAAAATATCTGTAAATATATCCACTTACCTGTTCAGTCAGGAAATACACGTGTGCTCGAATTGATGAATCGTACATATACACGTGACTGGTACAAAAATCGTGTAGAAGCGATTTACCGCATTATGCCAGATTGTGCGATTTCTTCTGATATAATCACGGGTTTCTGTACAGAAACGGAGGAAGAACACCAAGATACTTTAAGTATTATCGAATTTTCGAACTACTCGATGTCTTATATGTTCTTCTATTCAGAGCGTCCTGGCACATTAGCTGCGCGAAAATATGAGGATGACATTCCTTTGGAAGTCAAGAAGCGTCGTCTAACAGAAGTTATTCGTTTACAAAATCAGATTTCGCACAAGCACAACCAAGCTGACATCGGAAAGACTTTCAAAGTCTTAATTGAAGGAGATAGTAAGCGTTCTGACCAAGATTTCAAAGGTCGTAACTCACAGAATAAGATGGTTATTTTCCCTAAGAATGGGTCTACACTAAAACCAGGAGATTACTGTGAAGTAAAGATTGCGGAAGCGTCGAGCGCGACACTTAAAGGTTCTATGGTTTGATTTGTTAGATAGTTTGAATTGTTAGCATTGTTTATAAACCATTCTAACAATTCAAACTATCTCAAACCCATTCCAACAACTATACAACTGTTAAAACTATACAATTTTACAAGCTTTCTATGGCAAACCTCCAATCCATAAAACAACGTTTCGGTATCATCGGTTCTTCCGAATTATTGGACAGAGCATTGCATAAAGCAGTGGCTGTTGCAAGTAGCGATTTGTCCGTGATGATAAATGGTGAAAGTGGGGTTGGTAAAGAGGTCTTTTCTAAAATTATCCATTCTCTATCTGCACGTAAGCATAATAATTTCTTTGCAATAAACTGCGGCGCAATTCCTGCTGGCACTATCAATTCTGAGCTTTTCGGTCACGAAAAGGGCGCCTTTACGGGTGCATCTACAGAGCGTAAAGGATACTTTGAGACAGTAGACGGAGGTACAATTTTCTTAGATGAAATTGGAGAGATGCCATTGGATACACAAGCGTATTTATTGCGAATATTGGAAAATGGAGAATATGTAAAAGTGGGTTCGTCTAAAGTATTAAAGACGGACGTGCGGGTGATAGCAGCGACAAATGTGGATTTAGAAGAGAAAATGCGAACGGGTAAATTTCGTCAAGACCTTTATTATCGTTTGAATACGGTGCCGATTGATGTACCTGCCTTACGCGAGCGTCCAGAAGATATTTACAAGTTATTCAGATACTTTACCGTTGATTTTGCAGAACGCAATCGTATGCGTCCAATTAATTTGGATGAGCGCGCACAATTACTCTTAGCCAACTACGAATGGCCTGGAAATATCCGTGAGCTCAAAAATATAGCGGAACAAATCTCTGTTCTATCAGAAGAACGAAATGTCACAGCACAAGACTTAATGGATTATTTGCCAAATATTGGCAAGCGTAATTTACCTGTGATGTCTTCGGGTAGCAATAGCGCAGGCAGTAACTTTGAAGAACGCGAAATCTTATACAAGCTCCTTTTTGAAATGAAAAAGGATGTGCGAGATTTGAAAGGTTTGGTTTATGGTTTGATTCAAAATAATGACTTGGCAGTTCCGACAGGTTCGCAAGTCAGCAATCTTCCTAGTCTCCCAGAGCGCGGAAGCAATAACAGTAGTTATTATCAAGAGCAAAACATACCTACTTATCCAAGAGAAGACTTTGCAGCTCCTCAAAGTGATTTTAGTAAACAAAACTTTGACTTTCCTAATAATCGTCCAGTCATTATTGATGAATCCAATCAGGACAGTTATCATCAAGCAGAGGTCGTTGAAGATAGTCTTTCTTTGGAGGAAATGGAGAAAAATCTCATTCGTAAAGCACTGAAGAAACACAATAATCGTCGTAAAGAAGCGGCAGATGACTTGGGAATTTCTGAAAGAACTTTGTATCGAAAAATTAAGGAATACGAGATTTGACGGTAGACGGTGGACGGTCGCTTTGCTTGACGGTGGACGGTTTTTACTGTTCGGTTAATTAAGCTAAGGTAAAGTTAATCAGGCAACTATCTACTTCATTTATTCGTTTCAAAAATGACTTTCATTTCAGCACAAAATTCATCTTATGCGCACCGTCAACCGTCAACTGTCAACTGTCACCTTATTTCTTCTTATCTGTTTCTTTTCTTCCTGCTACACATTCCGCGGCATTAGTATTCCACCAGAGGTATTCACTTTTAATGTAGAAAATTTTGACAATCGCGCATTGGAAGCATCTCCAGGTTTAGCGCAGCAGTTTACATTAGCCTTGAAAGATAAAATTAGAAATGAAAGCCGACTCAAAGAGACGTCTGGAAATGAAGTCGCTGATGTAGAATTTTCTGGTTTCATTTCAAAATTTGAAACCACTCCCCTCGCTCCTAAACCTGACGAGCAAACAGCACTACAACAATTAAAAATTTACGTTAAGGTGGAAGCTAAGTACAAAGAAGATAAGTTTATTGAAAATGAATTTAATCAAACCTTCAACTTTCAAGTTGAATACCCTTCCGACCAGAATCTCTTAGACATTCAAGATGTTTTAGTAGAAGAGATTTTTGAGCAAATTACGACTGATGTTTTTAATAAAGCATTTACGAATTGGTAAATTAGCTAAGAGATGAATCACCTCTTAGTCAATTTAAAATTTCCACATTTTTTTCGGCATATAAGGAACTATTCCAAAATATAAATCGTTTACTATACTTATTATGCACCCTTGCAAAATATTATTCTAAATTTATGTTTTTCCATAGGGGTAAAAACATTTAAAAGTGTCCTGTTTGGGATGCTATTTTTTTTGCAAGAAATACTAATTTTAGAAACACGATAAATCACTTAAACAATAACGATTTATCTTAAAAAACGACTTATGTTGGAATTGTTCGTAACAGTTTTAGCGGCACTTTTTTCAGTGGTAGACCCACCAGGTGCTATTCCGTTATTTTTAGCGATGACTCCCGACTACACAAAAAAGGAACGTAACGAAACAGCACGGAATACTGCATTTTGGTTCATTGCTTTGATGTTGGCTTTTTTCCTTGCAGGAACTTATATTTTAAGTTTCTTTGGTATTACCTTAAATGCGGTACGTATTGCAGGTGGTTTGATTATTCTCTCCTCTGGTTATGCTTTATTGGAAGGTAAATTCGGAGAAAGTCGTGCGATTAATGATAAGGTAAAAGATGAAGCAATTGAAAAAGAAGATATTTCATTTGCGCCTTTGGCGATGCCAATGTTATCTGGACCGGGGTCTATTTCCTTATTAATTGGTATGTATGCCGAAAATCCAGATTGGAGTGCACGAGGTGTTATTATTGCCGCAGTCTTAATTTTGGGATTGTCGATTTATCTTATTTTACGCGCTTCACCAATGCTTTATCGCGTAATGGGAGTTGCAGGATTAAAAGCACTTTCACGTATTATGGGCTTTTTAGTCATGGCGATTGGTATCCAATTTATTATACAAGGTGTGGTAAGCTTAGTAGGAGAATTGGCAGCTTAGAATAGAATAAAAGGTATCCGAAGCACTTCAAGGTTTTCATCAGGTAAATAATAATTGCGGAATACAGGTAATGCAAAATACCGCTGTTTAGCCGAGTTTACAGCCTTGATTGTTACAGCTATAGTGAAGTGTTACGGACACCTAATTTTTTTGTTATTTGAGGAAAATAAGGCAAGCCTCTAAAATTTGTAATGACCAAAGATAATAACTTAACTCACAGTTTTTCATTTTAG
>CAZQTE010000302.1:1859-7537 GCA_964595615.1 uncultured Saprospiraceae bacterium | reverse complement strand
TTATTTATACTATTTGCGTCAAAAAAGTACAGAATGCGTCAGAATAGTACAATTATCTAGTGCTATTGCGTCGAAATAGTTTATATCACGTCAAAAAAGTACAAACTAAGTAAAGACTCCTCCTATTACGTCAAAATAGTATCTTCTTAAAGCATTTATTGCGTCAGAATAGTACCATTCCTTTTATATTTCCAATTTAACAATCAGTACACAAGTATAATTGCCATAATACATCTTAACTATTACGTCAGAATAGTATCAACCTCTCATATTAGACAGCTATTGCGTCAAAAAAGTACAGAAGTAGTATTACAAACGTGAAAAACACTAATATAAGTCAAAAAAATGCATTGATTTCTGTGCATATCCTCAAAATCTCTTCTTTTTTACTATCTATTGCGTCAAAAAAGAATCATTCTCATCTTCATTAAATAAAAAAATCAGTAAAAACGAGCCATTTGGTACTATTTTGACGTAATAATTGAGCATTTTAACTATTGCGTCAGATTAGTACCATGTGGAAAAATTTTCTCTCCTCAACTCATGAATCTTTGACGCAATAGGTCTATACTTGTAAAAATTCTGACGCAATAGCAGATTTAAAGAATAATTACACAAATTGAAACCAAGACTTTTAAGCTAAAATAACTTCTTAGCTAAAAGATAAAATATAGAGGAAGGGTGAAAGTGAAAAAGCAAGACATACAGCGCATCGTTGCGATATCCAATCAGGTGGCAGAATATCCGCCTTTGGAGTTGACCAAATTACAATATCAAGCATTATTAATATTGGTTTCCTGTATTGATAGTACAGAAAAACCGATTCAAGGTATAGAGGATTTACAGGAGGATATCAAGAAAATGGAGTTGACAAATAAGGCAGACCAAATGCGTTATATGGAACAACTCGTTACACGCCAGAATACTTACCGCATTCCTTACAAAGAATATGTTCGTTATTTTTCTTCAGGAAAAACCCCACGTGGAGGAGTTATAAAGCGAGCAATGGATGCAGCGGTTTCTTTAAACAATCGACCGATTCGTTTTAATAATCCAGATTACGAAGGTAGTTTTACATGGTTTCAAGCAGTGATGCATGATAAGAATACGGATGAATTGGTGTTTGTAATCACTTCTTTTGCCAAGCCCTTCTTATTAGGATTGCAGAAGAATTTCTTGCAGATGTTAGCGGAGAGTACTATGGAATTTGACGGTAAATATTCTGTGCCGATTTTCCTCTATATGAAATCTAAGCTGCATGTAGGGCAGTCGGAATTTCATGGAAAGGAGTCTTTAGAGACTTTTCGTAGCCGTTTTGGCTTAGAAAACATTAAGACTTATGACCGTTATTTTGAATTGCAGCGCCGCATCTTGGATGTAGCGGAGCGAGATTCTTTAAAGAGTAATGATATCCGCTTCACTTTTGAAGGTAAATCAAAGTCAGGAAGCAAGAAAATTACGGATTTACACTTTCATATCTATCGTATCAAAGAAGGTTTGCGCTTGGGAGACCCAAATGCGGACAGAGCGCCTTCTGCGCATCATCAAATGAAAGTCGCCATTCTAACCAAGCCGCAATTTAATGCCTATGAATTTTTAGTAGAAAAAGGAGTTAACAAAGCTTTCATCACGGATAAAATATTATCTCATCCAAAAGTTAAGTATGAGCCGATTCAAGGCTTTGAGGACATTTTTATTACCCAACTCTGGAACTTCTTCCTAAAAAGAACAAAAGCGCAGTCAAAGCCAGGAGCTTTTGTGCAGTGGTGGAAAAATGGACGATTAACAAGAGAAGAAACGCATGTTGCGGTTATGGAGCAAACGATGAAGCGAGTAAAAGAGATGACTGATCGAGAGGTAGACTTCCGTCGCCTATCAAATAAAATGACTCGTACTGATTACAACGCTTATACTGATAAGTTAAAGGCAGAAATAGCGCGAAAGGGTAAAGGGCAAGAAAGAACAGTTCTCAGAAAACAGAAATCTGGTATTTTTAAAATGGCAGACTTTAGGAGAGATTATCCAGATATTTACCAGCGCATATTGCAAGAAAGAACCATTGCTTATGAAAAATTAAGGAATGCATCGAACTATCAAAACATCTTAGCAAGCAGCGTGCGGGCTTATTGTGAGACTTTTTATAATGAAGAATTGGAATAATATATCGCTGTAAGTCTGATTTTCGCTTAAGATTACACAGGAATATACGAAAACTTATATTTCTGTGTAATTTTTGTAATATTATATTTTTTGACTTTTTAGTCTTATTGATAATAAAGCTGCATCTAAATAAAACTTAGCCGCCCAATTAGGATATTTCATCCGCATATATTTTCCAGTTAAAGGTAAAGAACCAGAAATCGCATAGCTGTCTGTCAATGGGTCAATATTAGGAATAGCTCTATTTCCTTCTTTTATAAAATCAATTCCTTCTTTTTTCCAATTCTCATTATTTGTCATTTCGTATAATCGAAAACAAATAATTGCCAACTGAAATAGCCCAGTTACGCAAGTAAAGCTATAATCACCTTGCCAATTTTCATCGTAAGTTCCTGCTGTTTTTCCAGACTTTGACTTTTCGGATAAAATGGCATTCATGCATAATTGAGCAGACTCCAATAGTTTTGCATCATTTGACAATTCTACAAATTCTACAAAACCTCTAATGGTATAAGCAATGGTATGCGTGAAAGCAGGTTTGGCAGAAAAGAAACTCCAGTCTTTTATAGAAGAGTTTGGATTTATCTTTTTTGCAAAAAAATCATTGACTTCAATCAAGCGTTCCTGTCCTTTCAAGTTTAATTTTTGGTAGACCAATAACATTGGCCATGTAACTCGGGTGTAGTAAGTAGGAATATAACCCGAAACATAATTGTGTTCTACCCATATCCCATTTTCCAAACCAAAAAACAACCAATCATAAGCCCGTATACAGGCATCAGCATAGACTTGTAGCCCTGTTTCTTCATATGTACGCAGTAATCCTAAAAGTATTTGAGCGGTGTTAAAAACGCTTAAATTGGGATTGTCTTCATAGTTACTCGGAAATCCACCAGAAGGCCGCTGGACTCGCAAAAGCCAATCGGCACATTTTAGCGCATAATCGCGCCAGATATCTTCATTTAAATATTCTGCATAATCAAAAAGAGTAGGAATGAGATAGCCTGTGGTCTCAGGATAGGCGGGCGACCAGCCGCGCAATGGGTGGCGGTAGCGCGAGAAGAAAGCGGAGGAGCCGTTTCCTTTGTTACAATCAATTGACTTTTTGAGCCAGTTGAGGACAAGAGGAATGTCGTGTTGTAGTTTTTTATGTAATTGGTCTGTGTTCATGTGTGAAATCAAATGAGTCCTGCGGCAACTGCTGCTGCGTGGTAAGTGCGATTTTTAAAATGATAAAAGCAATGATAAGGCGTTCGACTTGCGCCAAAGTTTCGATAAATATGTTCGATTTTGGGATTCATGCTACCTTCAAAGTCATAAATTTGCACACGTTTTGCGGCACTTTCAACGGATTGCCAATACAAACAATTGAGAGAAGATTGATTCATCCCTTCTCGGCTCGTTCCAGCTACAATGGCATAAGCTACTTTTTCGTCATAAGCGGTTAATAAGGCTGCTACGTTTTTTCCTGATTTATTATCTTGTGCTAAATGCAAATCGCAGGCATTGTGCTTTTTTAAAGTTTGATAAATTCGTTTTAGAAATTCTTCAGAATAGGGTAGAGCGACACCTTTTGAAGAATAAGATTGTGAGTTTAAGAGAAACAGGGTATCAAAATCATCTTTTGCTGAAATGGAGATATTCTGATTTGCTTTTTTCATTCCATGTCGTAAATTGTAGGCAATTCCTTTAAAAATACTATCCGTATTTGTCAAGTCTGGATAACGAAAGCTATATTTTGTGTATTGCTGAAATCCCGCCCAGATGAAAGGTAGAGCATTTGTTAGATTTGGATTAATTTGTTGGCGAAAGAAAGCCGTCTTTGGAATTTGAGCAACTAATTCATTAACGATGATATTCTCTAAAGACTGTAATTTTATAGGCTTAATATCAGGATTATCGGGCAAGCAAACATAGATATTATTGTAAATGGAAAGTGTTGGATTAATGATTTGCGTCAAAAAACCTAACTTTTTAGAAACAGAGTAGGGGAGTGCTCCTGTAATTTTCCCTTTATCAATAACTAAAATCACTTCCCAATTATCAAGACCACATACCGCATCCAACCACCAATCTTTGGCGTGCAACGGAATATAAACTTCCGCACATAATTCTCTATATAGTTGCCTTTTTTCTGCTGAATTCAATTCAAGTTATTTCTTAACCAAAATCATCATCCCACTCGCTGGCACAGAAACAGCACCAGATTTAGAAGTCCCAATTCCGTCTTCATTCACTTCATTTCCTTTGACTTTCATTTCCCAAATGCCCGTTGGCAAATTCACTTTTTCAGGAGATAAATTTCCATTATAAATCACAAAAATGTCTTTCCATTCATCGCCAGCCGCAGCCCCATTTAATTGATAAGCAATCAAATTATCCTTTTCTAAAGGCATAAAAGCTAAGTTCTTTTGAATGGCTTCTGTTGTGCGCATCCGAAAAGCAGGGTGATTTTTGCGCAAACTTACCATTTTTGCTACAAAATCAACCGTTTCGGGAAATTTTGCAATACGATTCCAGTCCATCAGATTAATGCTATCTGGACTTTCAAAACTATTCTCTACCCCATTTTTTGTCCGACAAAACTCCGAACCAGCATGCAAAAATGGTACTCCTTGCGAAGTCAAAACAATGCCAAGTGCCAATTGCTGCATATTTTCGCGTTGAGCTTCACTTGCATCAGGAATGGAATTAATCAATCTATCCCAAATCGTATGATTATCATGACAGCTCGCGTAAACAATACACTGTGTCGGCTGCGGCGCCCATGCAAAATCGGTATAATTGACCTTTTTATAGTCAATCTGTGGATGCTGAGTACCTCCAATGACTCCAAATTTTACACTCTCTACCAAGTTTGGTTCTCCACTAATAAATGCTTTTGCCTCATGTGTGAAAACGTGCCCTTTGATACCGTCGCGGGCTTCATCACTAAAAGCGGCAACTGATTTTAATTGTGGCACATTATGTTTTAATGCGCGCAAAGAATCGGGTAGGGGAGAGCCGCCTGCCGTCCAACCTTCGCCATAAACAAAGATATCTGGACGGATTTTTTGCAATTCTTCGCTGATTTGATTCATGGTTTCGATGTCGTGAATGCCCATTAAGTCAAAACGAAATCCGTCTAAATGGTATTCTGTCGCCCAATATTTGACGGAATTAACGATAAAATTACGGACCATCACGCGTTCAGATGCCGTTTCATTTCCACAACCAGAAGCATTTGAAAAAGTACCGTCCTCATTATAACGATAGTAATATCCAGGCACAGCTTTGTCAAAAACCGAATTTTCACTAATCCCCGTGTGATTATAAACTACATCTAAAATGACTCCAATGCCTGCATCGTGCAAGGCTTTGACCATTTGTTTATATTCTTTGATGCGAACGGCTCCGTCCTCTGGATTAGTGGAGTAAGTCCCCTCTGGAACATTAAAAAGATGCGGGTCGTAACCCCAATTGTAATTGTATTCGCTTTCTGGTTTTGTCTCATCAATACTTCTAAAATCAAAAGATGG
>CAZQTE010000302.1:0-1759 GCA_964595615.1 uncultured Saprospiraceae bacterium | reverse complement strand
CCATTATAAACGGGATATTCGTCAAAAGAAGCAAAAGTTGTCTGCACAGGTTCGGTACATTTTATGAGAAAAAGAGATAAGAAAAGAGCGATTGAAAGTAAGCGCATAATTTTTTATTTGAATTTTTGAAGAGTACTCAAAGGTATGTGAAAAATGGAGTTTTTTATGATTTTGAGTGAGTCGAATAAGATGGGAACTCGAATTATTACGATAAATTATTCTGTAGTAGCCTCTAATTTTTACTTTTTTAAAATTTTCTGATAATATTTTTATAAAAAAGTACATTTATCCTAAATCATATAGAATTCGATTTAGACAAAGAAAGTGCTATCTTTGCAAAAATTACAAAACAGAAAATGAGTAAGCCAATACCTTATCAAAATGGGGTCATAAATATGATTGAAGAGAACAAAGAACGATATGTTTCTTTGAATGACCTTTGCGATGGCAATAGTATTGGTAAGAATGTGATTCGGTCTTGGTTGCGGATGCGGGCTACTTTGGAGTTTTTGGGAAATTGGGAAGGAATGCACAATCCAAAGTTTGATTTACCAGCCTATGATGCGATAATGGCGGATTCTCGCAAAGTTAAATTTGACCTTAAAATTACGACTTGGTTAGAAAAGACCGCTGCAATTGGAATATTGAGAAAAAAAGAAGGTAGAGTAACGCACACCTATGCACATCCAGATATTGCCTTAGAATTTGCCAGCTTTTTGAGTCCAAACTTCCGGATTTATCTTTTTAAAGAATTTCAAAGACTCAAAGAAGAGGAGAAAGAGCGCAGCGATTATGATTTGCAATGGAATGTGAGACGAGAATTGTCAAAAATCAATTACCGCATTCATGCCGAGGCAGTCAGAAAATATATTCCGCCTAAAATTGATGATTTAGGTAAGAAAAATATTTTAGCCTCTGAAGGAGATTTGCTCAATATCGCCCTTTTTGGAATGACCGCGAAAGAATGGCGTGTCAAAAATAGCGAGAAAAAAGGTAATCTTCGGGATGAGGCTTCTTTAGAACAGTTGACTGTTTTAGCCAATCTGGAAAATCTGAATGCATACCTAATGGAACATGGTTTTGAGCAAGATGAACGTCTGGAATTACTTAATCGGGAGGCGATTAAGCAGATGGAACTGTTGCTATCTTATGATGCTGTTAAAGGTTTGGAGAATTTGGGGAATGAGGAGGATACTAAACTTTTGGAATAGTTTCTAAGCTTGGAAAGCTGAGTTACGGATTACACAATCAATTCTCCATTATCATCCGTCGTCAAAACATCTGAAAAATAATCGAAAAACGGGCGCATTCCTAAATAAGTCCGCACAGTCTCGTCCAAAAAGCTTTCAGAAAGAGCTTCCTTATCCGTAAAATTTCTACCGACAATAAATGATTTGTGGCGAATTAAATCAATCGCAGGATGGTCTTTTGCAAAATTGCGTGGAGCAGTCTTTAGTTTATCACCACTCATTTCTCCAAACAATTCTTGAAAAGTAGGATTTGCAATAATTTCACGCAAAGGCGCATCATCCGCTGCAATTTCCTTACGAATACGCAATAAATCATCTTTCTCAGGTTGAAAAAAGCCACCGCCGACAAAAGTTTGACCGGGTTGCACATTTACATAATATCCACCACGTAACAACTTTGTCGCTCGCTGCATTCCTGCTGCAAAGTTCGTTTTGTAAGGTTGTTTATCTTTAGAAAAACGGACATCGCGGTAAATTCTAAACACCTTTGCTTTTCCTCCTTCAATATT
>CAZQTE010000301.1:2903-7539 GCA_964595615.1 uncultured Saprospiraceae bacterium | reverse complement strand
TTTTTGAATCTGTCATGTTTTAGGTTTTAAAAAGTGTTATTATATGGTTTGAAAGAAAAATCAAGTTATGTATATACAACTGTTCGTTTCCTTTTGATTACATTTCAAAGATGCAGACAAAAGAGTTGAATTTCCACTTTGTCAGATGAATGCTTGGTTTTTTTCGACATTCCAAGGAGAATGAGGATAAAGGAATATTGGAAAGAAGAGGAATTGGAATTTTGAGATGAGATTGGGATTTATTATTTGCGATTTTTGACCCACTAATCCCCATTTTGCGGTGTTGATTGGTTCTATTTTAAGAGCAGCTCTAAGTCACTCCCGGTAGGGTTTCCCTCCTTTAGGAGGGACGGAAGGGAGGTAAATGCGAGCAAATTCGCCGTTTTTAACCCCTTACTCCCCTAAAGGGGAAACCCTGCCGGGAATGATTTGGACAAAAACAGTAACAAAATTTAGAACTAATCACCCCTGTCCAGATGACGGACTTATTGTTTTGTCGTTACTTAGAACAGAAAATTCAACTCTGAAAAAAGTTCCCCCAAATGGGGATTAGGGGGAAATACAAAAAAAGAGCAGCCCAGAAATTAATCCAAACTGCCCTCCTAATTATTTTTTAACACGCCGTAAAACGACCGTAAGACTCTTAATTAAAATCCCCAAAACCATCATCATCGCCCAACATATCCGCCAGCAAATCTTTAAAAGACAATTTATTTTCCACAATATCACGATTGATGACACTAAACTCAGAAAGTCCGTGCAAAACCAATTCCATATAAGTATAAACATCCTTCTTCGCCACATCAGTCGCTTCCACTAATTTTTTCAAACCAGCCACAGCATCCAATGCTTTTTTATACTCCTTATCACTCGCATCATTCATCAAATCCAAAGTATTGCCGCCACTAAAGTAAGCGCGAATAGTACCATAAGGATCACGCTGCTGACCACGTTGCAAAGCATCTGGATTAGGGAATTTTTCTAAAAATAAATCCTTCACAGAAGCACTCAAAAGAGCAATTGCTACCGCATAAGGACCTTCTTGTTCTCCTTCGTAAACCAACTCTACTTTACCCGTTATGGCTGGTATCACACCCCAAAAGTCAGTAATTCGAGTCGTCGTTTTCTTCTCACCATTAATTAATAAACGACGCTCTGCAGTAGAAACCAAATTCTCATAACCCGCAATCGTCAAACGTGCCGAAACACCACTTTTTTCATCAATAAACTCACTCTCACGTGCCGTAAAAGCAATCTCTTCCAACAAAATCTCATGCAAATCTGGCACAGTAACAGTCTTTTTAGCTTCATCAGCAATATTTGCTTCCAATGCCGTAATCTTGCGTGCAATGTCCACAGTCTTAGGATAATGCGTCAAAATTTGGCTCTCAATTCTATCCTTCAAAGGCGTGATAATACTACCCCGATTGGTATAATCTTCAGGATTGGCAGTAAAGACAAAAGTAATATCCAAAGGCAAACGCAATTTGAAACCACGGATTTGAATATCGCCTTCTTGTAACATATTAAATAGCGAAACCTGAATACGCGCCTGCAAATCGGGCAACTCATTTATCACAAAAATACTACGGTGTGAACGCGGCACAAGACCAAAGTGAATAACACGCTCATCGCTATAAGGTAATTTTAAAGTCGCCGCCTTAATCGGGTCAACATCTCCAATCAAATCCGCGACAGAAACATCTGGCGTCGCCAATTTTTCAACATAACGGTCACTGCGATGTACCCAAGCCACAGGCGTTTTATCCCCATGTTTTTCAATCAAATCATGTGCAAAACGAGAAATTGGCGCCATAGGGTCATCATTCATCTCACTTCCTGCCACAATCGGAATATATTCATCCAAAAGATGCACCATAAGCCGCGCCAAACGCGTCTTCGCCTGTCCACGCAAACCCAGCAGCAGCATATTATGACGACTCAATATCGCACGTTCCAAATCAGGAATAACCGTATCATCAAAACCCAAAACACCTTCAAAAATGGTCTCTTTGTTGCGGAGTTTTTCGATAAGATTATCTCTCAATTCTTGTTTGATACTCTTCGGTTGATAGCCCGATTTTTTCAATTCTCCTAAAGTCTTATATTGCTTCATGCTCGATTTATAATTATCTATTTCTTGTTGAATGAGCGCGTACTTCGCGCACAAAGTTATTAGAACACATCTTGCGTAAAATGGTTTGTTTTTGGCTAATAATACTTGATAAGAACGCAAATTTCTCACGTGGTGACTCAAAGTCACCTTGTGAGTAAATGGGGATATTACTTTTTTATTCATCATGTTAGATTTTCAATGGATAATTGTAGAATATCTAAATTGTGTCAAAAAACGCAGACTGTACCGATAGGACATCTCTATCTCGAAAAAAACACTAAATTTGCTCGACAAGAAAAAGTTGTAGGTCTTTACAATTCTGCAACTTTTACAACTCTACAACCTTTACAACCTTTACCATGGATTGGATTTCGTTTCTTAAAGTATTACACATCGTCGGCTGGGTATCTTGGTTCGCAGGATTTTTCTATCTCGGCAGAATGTTTGTTTACCACCGCGAGTCGCAAGACAAACCACAGCCAGACCGTGATATTTTGCTTGCACAATACGATTTGATGATGTCACGCGCTTACAAAATTATCCTCAATCCCGCGATGATGATAACTTGGGTGGGCGGTATCGGTATGTTGGTTGTTTACACTCAACAATTTGGAGCAGAGTGGATAAAGTCGAATGGCTGGATGCATCCAAAATTACTTTTACTCTTCCTTTTAATCGGCTACCATATTTGGGTGAAATTGATGATTAAGAAATTAGCGGCAGGAGAACAGCCATATAAGTCATTCACATTCAGGATGTTAAATGAGTTGCCGACCTTGTTTTTGGTGAGTATTACTTCTTTAGCCATTTATAAAAATAGTTTGAATTATGCCTACCTTGCAGCCTTTATTGTGCTGTTTACAGGAATGTTATACAGAGGAGCAAAGGCATATCAGAAGCGAAGAGAACAAATGGATGAAGAAAGCCGTAAAACTTCCAACTAACAACTACCAACCACCAACTAAATTATATGAGTCACAAAATAGCCGCCCTCGTACCTATGCGCCACAATAGCGAGCGTGTACCAGGCAAAAATTACCGCGACTTTGCGGGTAAACCATTATACCACCGCGTCGTCAATGCACTTTTGGCCTGCGATGCCATTTCAGAGGTTGTTATTGATACTGATAGCCCTAATATTTTAGAAGATGCAGCCAAGCATTTTCCACAAGTAACATTGTTAGAGCGCCCAGCGCATTTACAAGATGGTGCTATTCCAATGAATGATGTTATTTTGAATAGCATCAATCAATTAGAAGCAGATTTTTTCATGCAAACGCATTCTACCAATCCACTTTTATCGCCAGAAAGTGTGCAACGAGGAGTAGATTTTTTCTTAGAAAATTATCCAATTTACGATAGTCTTTTCTCTGTGACAAGATTGCAAACGCGTCTATGGGACCCACTTTCGCGTGCCGTAAACCATAATCCAAATATCTTATTACGTACTCAAGATTTACCTCCGATTTACGAGGAAAATTCGTGTTTATATATCTTCAGTGAAGACATCATTCGCCGCAAACACAACCGTATCGGCGACCGTCCATACATGTTGGAAATTGCAGCCGAAGAAGCACAAGATATTGATGTGGAATTGGATTTTAGAGTAGCGGAATTTTTGTACAAAGAGAAGTATGGGGTCGGATAAAACGCAGAGGAGAAATAATAATCAATCGACAATAACCAATCGACAATTATAAAATGACATACGAAAACTTAATCATAGATAATCAAGACGGCATTTATGTTGTCACAATCAATCGTCCAAAAGCATTAAACGCTTTAAACGGAAAGACAATGGCAGAACTCCAACAGTTTTTTGGAACTGATGCGCCACAACACTCTGATTTAAAGGGAGTTGTACTAACAGGAGGCGGAGAGAAATCGTTTGTAGCAGGAGCCGATATCAAAGAATTTTTGAACATTAAAGGTAATGACGGTGGCGATATGTCTCAAAAAGGTCAAGATATTTTCTTCTTAATTGAGCGTTTTTCTAAGCCTGTGATTGCCCTTGTTAATGGATACGCATTAGGCGGCGGATGTGAGTTAGCTATGGCTTGTCACTTGCGTGTAGCGACTCCAAATGCGATGTTTGGACAGCCAGAAATCAACTTGGGAATCATCCCTGGTTATGGCGGAACACAACGTCTTATCCAAAATATAGGAAAAGGAAAAGCGGTAGAATTACTCCTAACTGCGGACAATATCAAGGCAGATGAAGCCTTACAATTAGGTTTAGTAAACTACGTTTTAGAGCCAGAAGAAGCTATGGCAAAATGCAAGAAAATTATCAGTAAAGCAGCTAGCAAAGGACCACTAGCTATCGCAAAAACTATTGAGTGTATTAATGCATATTTTGATGCCAATACCAATGGTTTTGCCGCAGAAGTAAGTGCATTTAACGATGTAACACAAACGGGTGATTTTATCGAAGGAGCAACTGCTTTTATCGAAAAGCGTAAGCCGAATTTTAAAGGGGCTTAGTAAAATATGAAGTATGTAATATGAATTTTACCAAGT
>CAZQTE010000301.1:0-2803 GCA_964595615.1 uncultured Saprospiraceae bacterium | reverse complement strand
TTCATATTTCATATTTAAACTTGTTTTATGAAAATATTTACAGAAACCGCCGTAATTCTTGCTGCGGTTTTTTTTATCGCTTTAAGCGCGCAAATAACTCTTGAAGTTCCTTTGAATGATGCGAAAATTCCGATTTCGGGACAGTCATTTGCTGTTTTGTTAGTGGCAGGGATTTTAGGATTGAAAAGGGGAGTAGGTGCTCTTGCGTTTTATGTATTTTTGGGCGTTCTGGGATTACCGATATTCGCGGATGGTGCGTCTGGTTTAGATGTATTAATGAGCGGTAGCGGTGGATTTTTGATTGGTTTTATTGCTGCAGCATTTGGCGTTGCTTACCGTATGTCGAAACTTCAATTTCGACCTATTTCTTTTCTGAAATCCTTATATTTAATGACCTTTGGGACAGCAATTATCTTATTTTTCGGCATTGGAAGATTAACGCAATTGTACGGATTCGAAAAGGCATTAGAATATGGATTTTTTCCATTTTGGCAGGGTGCATTAATCAAAATTCTATTGGGAGCAATCGTCCTATTTTTTGTAGAAAAATACAAAGGAAATCTAACTTGTAAACTTAGTTGACCACGAAATTATGTTCAATGAAAGTTCCCCCGGTCGGGGGGTAGGGGGCGAAAAGAGGCATATTACCAACGTTTCCGCACCCTAACCCCCGACCGGGGGAACTCGCGTTTTGCAAATTGTAGTTCGTTCTTTTGGAGTAAAAGTTCGATTTTCAGTACATCTAACAACTTGCCCGTATGGGGCTAACATATTAGAAAAATGGATTATCAGAAAATTATCAACGGAATAGTAGCAGAGATTAAGCTGTCAGAATACGAAGGAAAAGTTGCCGATTACATCCCCGAATTAGGCAAAATTTCGCCCGATAAATTTGGAATTCACTTGAATTGCATCAATTCAGGACACTATTTTCATGGAGATAGTAATGAAAAATTTAGCATCCAATCCATTTCAAAGGTTTTGACTTTGACTTTGGCGGCTTTAAATATTGGTGAAAAAATACTCGAAAGAGTAGATGTTGAACCCTCTGGCGACCCATTCAATTCACTCACACAATTAGAATATGAAAATGGTATTCCCCGTAATCCGCTTATCAATGCTGGTGCACTCGTAGTTTGCGATATATTATTAGATGAACTCGAAAATCCAAAAGAAGATTTTTTAGCTTTTGTGCGTAAAATAGCACAAAATCCAGATATAAATTACAATCTAAAAGTCGCAAAAAGTGAGGCAAAATCAGGTTTTCGTAATGCTGCTTTGGTTAATTATATGAAATCCTTCGGCAATATTCATAACAAAACAGAAGACGTTTTAGACCTTTATTTTCATACCTGTTCAATTGAAATGACTTGCAAAGAGTTATCAGAAACCTTCATGCTTTTCGCTAATCGAGGATGTATTTTAGCTACAGGCGAACGCATTTTAACAGGCAGTCAGACTAAGCGTATCAATGCCATTATGCAAACTTGTGGCTTTTATGATGAGGCGGGTGAATTTGCTTTCCGTGTCGGTCTACCAGGGAAGTCTGGAGTTGGAGGTGGTATTGCGGCGGTACATCCTGGATATTACAGTGTGGTGGTTTGGAGTCCGAAATTAAATCCGAAGGGCAATAGTACCTTGGGAATGAGAGTTTTAGAATTGTTAACGACCAAGACGGAATTATCAGTATTTTAAAATCAAAAAAATGAAAAACACACTTTTAATTTTATCCATTTTAATCAGTTTTATAGCTTGTAATTCAGCTGAAAAGCCACAAGAAGAAGTCATTAATGAAGACTATATGATTGATTTACCTGGTGACTTTGCTGTATTTTACAAAACATTTCATGAAGACAGCTTGTTTCAGATGCGCCGTATTATGTGGCCCTTGCAAGGTTTGCCTACAACTGATGTTGGTGAAAATATTGTTAACGGCAAATATTATCATTCAAAAGAAGACTGGTTAATGCACCGTCGCATGACCAAAGACACAGGATTTAGCGGGAGTATGAAATTATTAGGCGAAAATCTGATTGAAGAAACCCTAATCGACGGCAATGGACAATTCGGAATGCAACGTCGTTTTTCTAAATTCGGAGACGAGTGGTATTTAATTTATTATTCTGGATTGAACCATATTGCGCAGGAGATTAATAGTATTTCACGTTAAATATGAATGACTACTGCTCAAACAATTCTAACAAGTCAAACCTTTCAAACAAATGAAAAATATACTACTTCTAATTAGCTTTCTAACTTTTCAAACAAGTTGTATGTCACAAGAAAAAGCGACTTTAATTTATGTAGGTGACCCGATGTGTTCTTGGTGTTATGGATTTGCGCCAGAGTTATCTGATGCAGTTGATGCTTTAAAAGAAATAGTTGATATACAGGTAGTTATGGGAGGATTACGTCCGTATAATACGCAGAAAATGCCTGAATTAGCTGATTTTTTAAAGGAACATTGGGAGCAAGTAAATGGGCGTACAGGACAGCCTTTTTCTTATGGTGTTTTGAGTGAAGATTATGCTTATGACACAGAACCACCTTCACGAGCCTGTGTCGTGGTGCGTGGGATGAAACCTGAATTAGAAATGGAGTTTTTCAAGGCATTACAGAAGCTTTTTTATGTTGAAAATAAAGACATGAATGTGGTCGAAAGTTATTTGCCATTGGTGAAAAAAATGGGTTTGGACGTAGAAGAATTTAAAATGAAATTTGCCTCTCAAGAAATGAAAACAGCGGTGAGAGCCGATTTTGATTTTGCGGGAAGTATTGGTGTGCGTGGATTTCCGTCTATGGT
>CAZQTE010000300.1:0-7545 GCA_964595615.1 uncultured Saprospiraceae bacterium | reverse complement strand
TATTTGGCTTTTCCACGTAAATAAGACTACTTTTGCACCCCCAAATAAAATTGGGTTGAATTATTACAATTCATCACAGCTATTTCACCACCACATTTTACTGGATTTACAGAATAATCGTTGAGGTAAGTGTCTCAACGACTAACGCGCATTTTACACATGAAGAAGTATTTTAACTTATTTGATTTATCACAAACTGTTAATTACAGAACCGAAATTTTGTCTGGTTTGACAGTAGCGCTTGCTTTGGTGCCAGAGGCAGTTGCATTTGCTTTGATTCCTGGATTTTCGCCATTGACAGGTTTATATGCAGCCTTTATTTTGTGTTTGGTGACAGCAATCTTAGGTGGTCGTCCAGGTATGATTTCTGGTGCAACGGGTGCTGTTGCTGTGGTTTTTGTGGGTTTGGTTTTAGAATTGAAGACAAAATTTCCAGGTATCGAACCAGATAGTATTTTGAACTACGTTTTTGCAACGGTTATCCTCGCAGGGATTATTCAGATTACGGCAGGATTGTTTCGATTAGGGAAATTTATCCGTTTAGTGCCGCATCCTGTGATGTTTGGTTTTGTGAATGGTTTGGCGATTATCATTTTCATGGCTCAGTTTCCTAACTTTTATGAGAAAGGAACTGATACCTTATTGACGGGAATGCCGATGTATATTTTAGGAGGATTGACACTTCTTACGATGTTGATTATCTGGGGTTTCCCGAAAATCACCAAGGCAATTCCTTCCTCACTAATGGCAATTTTGGTTGTTTCTGCAATCGTGATTGGCTTTGATATTGATACATTGACCGTTGCAGATACAATGAATGAAGGTGAAAGTATCAAAGGTGGATTTCCACCATTATCTATTCCTAATATACCTTTATCCGTAGAGAGTTTTCTTATTATTATTCCTTACGCAGCGATTGTTGCAGGAGTTGGTTTAATTGAAAGTCTTTTGACCTTAAATATCATTGATGAGATTACAGAGACGCGTGGACGTGGAAATAAAGAAGCTGTAGCTCAAGGTATTGCAAATATTCTCTCTGGATTTTTGAGTGGAATGGGTGGTTGTGCGATGATTGGACAGAGTTTGATTAATATTTCTGCTGGTGCGAGAGCGCGTTTGTCAGGTATATTTGCTTCAGTTATGCTTTTGATTTTCATTATGTTTGGTTCAAGTTATATTGAACAATTGCCAATGGCAGCCTTGATTGGCTTGATGTTTATGGTAGCTATTGGAACATTTGAATGGGCAAGTTTGCGTACTTTTAACAAGATGCCAAAATCAGATATTTTTGTAATGGTGTTTGTGACAGGTGTGACTGCTGTCTTACACAACTTAGCATTAGCTGTTATTGTAGGAGTTATCATTGCCGCATTAGTTTTCGCATGGGATAATGCAAAGCGTATTCGTGCGCGCAAGCGTGTAGATGAAAATGGTGTGAAGTATTATGAAATTTACGGTCCACTTTTCTTTGGTTCTACAACAGTTTTTAGTGAAAAATTTGATGTATTGAATGACCCAGAGGAGGTTGTTATTGATTTTGCAGAAAGTAGAGTAGTGGATATGTCAGCAATAGAAGCATTGAATAAAATCACTGAGCGTTACAGCAAAGTAGGAAAGAAAGTACAATTGAAACATTTGAGTAAAGATTGTATCAATTTGCTAAATAACGCGGAAGATATTATTCATGTGAATGTTGTAGAAGATCCTAGATATAAATTGGTAGTGGATAAGGTTTAAACCGATTAAGCCCTAATTTCCTTTAAGTAATCCTTAGGAGGTTAGGGCTCT
The DNA here is from genome assembly GCA_964595615.1 of uncultured Saprospiraceae bacterium. Taxonomy (GTDB): domain Bacteria; phylum Bacteroidota; class Bacteroidia; order Chitinophagales; family Saprospiraceae; genus JAHDCG01. The sequence continues at coordinate 5,757 of CAZQTE010000300.1, read as the reverse complement.
AAGAGCATTGGTGGATAAGTCGGTCACCTGATTTACCGAGTTTAGAGCCGAGTCCAAGGTCTTGATAGCTTGGTATTTTCATAATGAAATGTCTATAGAAGTTGTTTAACAATTAAAGCTTGACCAAAAACTCCAAAGTATCCACTCCATCTGCGTAATCACTTAAACTAGGCTGCTGTGCCTCTCCAAATTTCTTTACATTTAAGTCAGAAAAATTAAGATTAGTAGCCACTAATTGTAGCTCATCCGTGCGTGTTTTCAATTCTTTTTCTACCTCATTTACATTCTCATAAAACTCATAATGCATCGTCGCAATACGTGAAGTTAGAGCCTTGTTTTCCACTAGTATTATTGAACCATTATTGACCAGAGGCACTTTATTCAATTGAAAAAGAGCGATGTTGTAATCAAAATTATTCTTGTATTTACTGTTGTGAATCAAATAATTAAACTCATGTAAAGTCTCCATGAGTAGGTTGAAATCATAGCCTTTTGGTAGATAGAGTTTTGAGACATTCCGACAGCCCAAACCAAAATAGGAGAAAATGTCATGACCTAAAGAGCGTAATTCCTCTTCCGTTTCTTTACCATTCAATACGGCGACCGCATGACGATTTTTGCGGATGATATTCGGATATTTTCCAAAATATGCCTCAAAATAGCGCGCAGAATTATTACTACCAGTGGCTATAACCGCATCTAAACTCCCCATTTTTTCAGTCACTTCAAAATAAGCCTCTGAAGTGGGCGCGAATTCTTTCAGCTTATTCAATAAATGAGGAAGCATAAATCGGTCTTTGTCGGACAACTTAATCAAAGACTTATGACCCGCTACAAAAACCGATAATACATCATGAAAACCAACCAAAGGAATATTTCCAGCTAGAATCAAACCAACGGTTTTAGCGTCATTTTTTGCAGGAATATCATAAGTCGAAATCCAATTATTCAGCTTGTCTCTATCCAAAAACTGAGAAGCAATCGCCAAGAGCGATTGCTTCTGATTATCTTTGGTAAACCATTTATTATTAAACTCTGTACGCGCAACATAAGCTTGTAAATGTTCACCGTACTCAGAGATATATTCTCCTAATTGCACCAATGCTTCAATCCTTTCCTCTCTATTCATTTTTTTAAGGTTTTAGGTTCTTTATGATTTTGGTTGGTAAACCACAGGACGCTACTCAAAAGGTGACTCAAAGTCACCTTTTGAGTAACTAATGTCAAACTTTACCAACCGATTTCATAAAGAACCAGGTTTTAATGGTTGTAATGGAACGATTAAAAAATAAACTACTCAAGAAGGTAAATTTATCCTCGCACCGTACCAGTGTGAAAAGACCTTGAGTCTATTAACTTTATTATCTTACAACCTTAGAACATTTTATCCTTTTTTCTGTAAACGTTCAATAATTTCGTCATCAGGCACACCTAAGTTTTCTAAAAGCACTTTTGCACTTTCTGCCAAATCATGTGTAGGGTAGGCTGATAAGAATTGTTCGTAGTATTTACGTGCTTCACCGTAGTCTTTCATGTCGTTATCATAGGTGTAACCTAACATGAAAGTAGAATTAGCTGTTTGTTCGTGATTTGGATATTTATTAATCACCCAAGAGTACAAATCAATAGCCTTTGGAAAAGAGCGCATGTAACCAGCAGTTCGACCAGCATCATGTAGATATTCTGCAGATTTCGGTGATTTTGGCATTAATAAAGCGTGAATTTCAGCAATATTAATAAAATCATTTGCTACTTTAGTGTCAATACGATTTGTTTTGTCACTGTAGATTCTTGAGCCTAAATCTTCTAACATTGTATTTATGTCAACAGGATTATCAGCGATTTTCTTCATTATTTCACCAGCTTGTGCATGGTCAGGAAATGAAGTAATGTAGCCTTGATATACCGCAGATTGACCTTGTGGGTTTTTTAGGTTGTTACCGTAGATGTCAGCCAATTTTAGAGCTGCTTCTGGAGCAAATTTACTTGAAAAATCGTTTTTTAGAATGGCTTTTAAATTCTCTAATGCCGCACCAAATCTATTGCCTTTGATTTGTAAGTCAGCTAACTTGACACGATAATCTGTGGCCTTATCACTTGTCGGATTGCTTGATAAAAATTCAGAATAAGCAGCAGACAAATTATTAATAGTTTGTGGTGTCGAAGCTTCTGCATATGCTTTTTCCGCCAAGCTGACAGGGTCGGTAGCCGCTGGTTCTGATTTGCAAGAAAAGAACAATAAGCTGATTAACAGTAAGTTAAATGTATATTTCATTAGAATCCGTTTTGTGTAAGTCGATTAAAATTAAACTTTGGTTAAGCTTTGATAGGAAAACTTATTAAAGTTTATTCTTATCATAGCTTTGAAAATTTCGGCTAAGATAAACTAAGTTCTACTTCTTCCCAAATCGTCTCGAAAATGTAATTTACTTTATCAATTCAAGAGCGTTTATTACATCTGTAACGGGAAGTTTACACACTTTATTTTGGCATACATAAATCATCGTTTCGCCTTCTTGCAATTTGTCTTGTAATAGTTCCATTTCGCCTTCTTTATCACCTCCTAAAAGTAGAGCATTTGGAAGGTAATTTTTCAAAAGTTCATTACGTTTCGACTCATAATCTTTACCAACAATCGCTACCTCATAAGGCGGACGGACTAAATCTAAGTAAAGGCTACACCAGTTCGAATAGAAATTTGGCTGTGGTGTGCTAATAATTTGGTCTTGCACATTGTGCATCATTTGCTTTGCAGTCTCGATGTATTCAGGTTTGTAAATGTAAGTACCCAAATTGAAAAGTGCACGTGCCATTGAAGAGTTAGAACCTGGGATTACATTGTCGGCTATCTCAGATTTACGCGCTATTAAATCAGCATCCTCATCTGAAGTATAAAAGAACATTTGCGACTCTTTATTTTGAAAGTGAGCAATAGCATATTGTGCTAATTTGTCCGCATTATCCAACCATTTGGTATCAAAAGTAATTTGATATAATGAAACAAAGCCTTGAATAGTTAGAGCATAATCATCTGAGAATGCGTTTATTACAGATTTTCCGTCTTTATAATTTCTATTTAGACGACCGTCTTTTTGCATGACTTCTTTAAGAATAAATTCACCATTTTTAACCGCAGCAAGTTTATATTCTTCATTTCCAAATGCTGCAAAAGCATCCGCATAGCCTTTCATCATGAGTGAGTTCCAGCTCGTCAAGATTTTATCATCTAAGCCTGGGCGAACACGTTTAGCGCGCTCAGTAAAAAGGATTTTTTTGGACTCAGAAATAAGTTTTTCCAAGTCTTCCTCCGTCATGTTATTTTTCTTTGCCACCTTTTTAGCTGACATTTTTCTATGTAAAATATTTTTATGCTCTTCCCAGTTACCCCCACTTTTTACCTCGTAATAATCTGAAAAAGCTGCAGCATTTTTCACCCCTAAGAGGCTATCAATCTCGTGTGAATGCCACACATAAAACTTTCCTTCTTCGCCCTCTGTATCTGCATCCAAAGAGGAATAAAAGCCACCATTTTTATCCGTCAGTTCTCTCGCTACAAACTGTAAAGTCTCATGTATGCGTGCTGCATACAGAGGATTTTTAGTCATTTTGTATGCTTCAGAATACAAACTTACCAATTGTCCATTATCATACAACATCTTTTCAAAATGAGGGGCTTTCCACATAGCATCAGTGGAATAACGTGCGAAACCTCCACCTAAGTGGTCGTAAATACCACCATTTGCCATTTCTGTCAATGTCGTATTAACAGCTTCTAATGCTTTTTTATCACCTGTGAAATGATTATATTTTAAAAGGAAGTCCCAATTGATAGGCATTGGAAATTTTGGAGCACCTTTTTTCCCTCCTAATTGAAAATCAATATTGTCTAAGAAGTTATCTGCAATCGTTTGTAAGTTTGGCTTATTAAAATTCTTATCTGCATCATTAAAAATAATAGCTTCTTGATTTTTGATACCCTCTGTTAACGATTGAGCGTACTTTTCCATTTCCTGTGGTTCCTCTTTGTAAGATTTTACAAAGTATTGCAACACATCAACCCATTCTTTTTTAGGGTAATAAGTTCCCGCAAAGACAGGACGGCCATCAGGCAAAGCAAAAGCATTTAAAGGCCAACCACAGCTTCGATTACTTGACATTTGGCAAGCTGTCATATAGACATCATCTACATCAGGGCGTTCTTCTCTATCTACCTTAATTGGAATGAAATTCTCATTCATCACACGCGCAACCAAAGTATCTTCAAAACTCTCATGTTCCATAACATGACACCAGTGACATGCTGCATATCCAACACTAATTAAAAGCATTTTATTCTCTGCCTTTGCCTTAGCTAATGTTGCATCATTCCAAGGATGCCAATTAACAGGATTATGTGCATGTTGAAGTAGATAAGGACTACTTTCATTAATAAGTTCATTGGTATATTCGTAGTTTTCATTGGAATTGTGTCCATTGCCATCCTTAGTTTTGCAGGCAGAAATGACAAGAATAAACACTAAAAATAAAAGTAATCTTTGCATTGTATTAAATTTTGTGTGAAGGTAAGGAGTATTTCTGAAATCAGAATTACAAAGCTTGTCTTTATTTGCGCTATATTTACCCCATGAAATTGACAACTTTACTCGCTGCTATCATCTCTCTTTTTCTATTTTATTCTTGTGAAAAACAAGAAGCAACACCCTTAGATTTACCACCAGAGATAATTCGCCCTCATTTGCCTGAAGAACCATTTCCTTATAGTGAATTGAATTTTCCAGAGCAATTTAATTCCTCTGCTTTACAATTTATCATTGGTAATAACCTAGCTAATAATCCAATTACGAATGAAGGTGCAACTCTTGGACGTGTTTTATTTTATGATAAAATGCTTTCGGTAAATGGAGAAAAATCATGTGCCTCTTGTCATCATCAGGAGTTTGCTTTTACAGATAATGTACAGTTTAGTGAAGGATTTGAAGGTGGATTAACACGGAGGAATTCGATGTCTTTATCAAATACTCTCTTTACACGTCGTTTTTTCTGGGATGGTCGTTCTAATAGTTTGCAAAATCAAGTTTTGCTTCCTATCGAAGATGAATTAGAAATGGGACATGATTTAGAGGTATTAAAAGAGGAAATGTCAAAAACAGAATATTATCCTGGGTTATTTACTTCTGCATTCGGAAATGATACGATTACTAATGAAAAGATTGCAGATGCTTTAGGGCAATTTATAAATTCGATGACTTCTTATTCTTCTAAATATGACGCTGGATTAGAGAATGACTTTTCAGATTTCACAGAAGAAGAAGAGTTAGGGCGTCAACTATATTTTGAAAGACAGTTAAATTGTAACCAATGCCATACTAATGCAGTTTTTGCAAGTAACACCATGATAAACAATGGTTTAGAACCTGATGATATGGATTTTGGAAGGGCAGAAGTAACAGGTGATGAGGTGGATAATTATCGTTTTCGTGTGCCGACTTTGCGTAATATTGAGTTAACAGCGCCATATATGCATGATGGACGATTTGCAACTTTAGAGGAAGTTATCGAACACTATAACAGTGGATTGCAACCACATCCTAATCTAGATGAACGTCTAACCGCCGATGCAGAAATAGGTGGACCTCCACGACAAATGAACCTCACCGAAGGAGAAATAGCAGCGTTTGTAGCCTTTTTGAAAACATTTACTGATACTGAGTTAATTACAGCGGAACGCTATTCTGATCCTTTTAATTAGAAGAAGGT
>CAZQTE010000299.1:0-7545 GCA_964595615.1 uncultured Saprospiraceae bacterium | reverse complement strand
TTTTAGTAGTGTATGAACCCAGTTTTATCTTAATCTCCATGAAAGTCCTAGTTCTAGACTATTACTTCCTTGATTTCCATTCAACTGAGGATAGATGTCACGTAAATTTTTCGAAAAACGAGCTTGCAAACCTAGTCTAGCTGTAGGCATAAAATTAAAACCTAAGGATGCTCCTACATTAACTTTCTGAGGTGTTAAGAAAGAAATCGTGGTATCACCACTACCTCCTCCTTCAGGAATACTCACATTTTCATTCGTCGCGAGTACGGCATCATCTTGTTTTCTAAGACTAATTCCATTAAGCAAACCAAAATTCTGCGTGGAAGAGTAAACTAGTGCTTTTCCAGATAAACCTGCATGTACAGACCATCTCTTTGAGATTTTGTAGTCTAAAAATACAGGGATTTCTATGAAGTGATATTTTATAGGATTAGAATTAAGCTCTGCACGTTCTTCATAAAATTGTGCAGAAACAGCAGGATCACTAATTCCTACCATAAAATCATTATTAAAATCATCGAAACTTCTATCAGCAATAGTTGTGACTTGTGTAAGGTAAGTTGTGCTACGCTGCGCGTAATCAATACCTGTCCTAAATCCAAATTTGCTATTTCCTTTTCGTAGAACAGTTTCTAGGTTTGCGATGAAGTCAATATTGTCTCCAAATTCATAGTTTCTTCCTCCTATAAATCCATAAATTGGTAGTCTATTTTTTAGCTTTTCGAAATTAGAAAATTTATCAATTTCTGTTTTATCCTCAGAAATTGTTAAAAGACTTAATCCTACACCATTGATTGGTTGGACTATAGCTACGGGTTCTGGTAAGTCGTTTTCTTCCTCCTCTCCTGCATTTACATTTACTTTATCCAATAGATCCCGAGCATTCTCAGAAGGAGATATAAAAGGTGTTTCTACTTTTATATTGTTCCTCTTTTGAGGCACATTTTCTAGAGATTTCTTAATACTTTCATCATCCAACTTAAAGCTAGTAGCTTCTGCTTGTTTTTCAGTCTTACTAATTGAACTTGCTAAATTAGGCTTTGCTGTTTTAGGTGTAGCAGTAGAATAAGTCGCTGGATTTTCAGTGGTAGATAAGTTCGATGAATTATTAACCGAGCTTAAAGATTTAGAAGAGGCTTCTTCTGATTCTTTTTCTATAGTTGCTAATGCTTCAGTTTGATGAGTTCCATTCTGAGGCAAAATTGCTAATTCTGTAGTACTATTTATCTCAGTTCCGTCTACATCAGACAAAACACGATTAGATTGATAGTAAAAGAACAGAAAAGCAATAGCTACGAGCAACAATACTGTTGACAACAGCAAGAAACCTTTTTGTTTCTTCTGATTAGGTGCTAACAAGATAGCCCCCTTATCTGGCATCTCTTTATCTAGTAATGCCTTCATTTCCGACCATGCATGATCAGTAAATTCCTTACTTGGTTTGTAATTATCCTCCATATCTCAATCTTTCTTTCAGTAGTTCTTGTAGTTTTTTTCGCGCGTTGGAAAAGTGCCATTTACTAGTTCCATCGCTTATATCTAACATTTTAGCTATCTCAAGGTGAGAATAGCCTTCAATTGCATACAGTCTAAAGACATTTGCACTACTTGGTGGCAATTCATTCACTAAAGCTAAAATATCCTCTTCATACAAATTATTTAAAGCGTCAACAGGTGTTGCTTGGTCACGCTCTTCAAAAACCATGAAGTGCAAATGCTTTTTTTCTTTTCGATAATAATCAGAAACACTATGAAAAACAAGACGACGCATCCAGCCTTCGAATGAGCCTTTAAATGCATAAGTATTTACCTTTTGGTAAACCTTCAACATACCTGTATTGACAATCATCATACCTGTATCTTGGTCATTTGCATAACGCATCACCATCTTCATCATCGTCGGAAAATACCGACGATACAATACCTCTTGCCAGTAGCGTTCATTACGCTGACAGCCTTCGATGATATCTTTTTCAGAATGTTGTTGCATTAAATCGTTTTGCTTTTTTCGTTTTCTGTCACTTTTTTAAAGTCTAATTTGGCAGAGAATAGCTTTTTTAAATGGTTCTTTGACAAATCTATTATTTCCCCTTTTTCTTAGCCCAAAACATCAAGCCTAATCTAAAAGTAATCCGTTGGTAATTGTTTGTGCGCATTTCTATATCATTATCTGTTCGAGAACTTACTTCTTCAAAATATGCATGTTGGTATTTGAAACCCAACTCCATATTCAGGCTTACCCCGTCTTTTGATGCAGAACGAAAACCAATAGCTGGCGCTCCATAAAAACCTCCATTTGCCTCAATTATACCTTTAGAACTGTTTCTAAATGCAAAACCATAACCTGCACCAGCATTCAAGTAGTAGCCTCTATTCTTTTTAAATGGATAAAAACGATAATCCAAATAAACTGGATAAATCGTCTCTCCTCTTGATGCACGATAATTATCAATACCCAAACCTAATCCTAAACCTGCTTTATTGTTCCATTGCTTTCCTAAAACGGTATGAACGCCAGGTCCTATACTAAAGTCTCCCATTTGATTTTGACCATAAGAAAAAGATAAATAAGTGGTACTATAAATTCCTTTTACAATCAAAGTAGCAGGATCAATAACAACTTTAGGCTCTTTTTCTACTAACACAACCGACTCTTCCTTCACTTCTAGTGGCACGGCATTCAATATTCGTCTGATATCTTTTTGCTCATACCTTAGGACATTTCCATCAACTTCTATTTCCACAAATTTGCGACGTTCTATATCCGTAATCTTTCCTTTTATTACTTCTCCGTTATTTAAGTGAACCTCATCTATAGTTTGGGTCGTAGATAATACTGATTGGTTATAATCATTAGCATTACCAATAGTTCCTTGGCTGCTAGTTTTAGTGTTTTTGTTGTTAATTATCCGCTTAACTTCTTTTGCGTTGTAACGTAATAATTCACCATCCACTAATATTTCTACATACCTATTTGGAGTATAATTTTGAATAATTCCTTTAACACGTTTGCCATCTTTAAGATAAACAACATCTAAATTAGTATTTTGCGCAGATAAACTCACGGAACAAATCAAAAGAAAGACAAAGGAAATTAAAGTTCTGATTATCATAATAGCATAAATTTATTTCCCTCAACTTGATATTAGGCTAGACAGTCCCTAATAAGAAAAGGGTTGGGTTACTTTTAAAATTATTTCTCAAATAAACGAAAAAATAATCCTTCAGTGTTATTATTTAACATTTTATCCAAGTAATTTATTAAAAAATTGTCATTTGGTAAATAGCTAAAATAAAATTATTATTGCAATACTGAGAACATAATACTTATTTACTAATAAGTTTAAGTTATAATTATCGTCTAACAGAAATATATTTGACCGAGAAATAAGTAAGTAGTCGGATAGTCCAGACACAATTATTTAAATCAACTAAAATAAATTGATAAAAATTGAATTTAAGCATTATTATTCCTACACTAAACGAAGCAGAAAACATAGAGAAGCTAATCAAAAGATTACAGAATTGTGATTGTTCAAAAACACATGAAATAATTGTAGTTGATGCAGGAAGTAATGATAACACACAAGAATTAGCGAAAAAAACTGGTGCTACTGTATTACCTTCCCCAAAGAAAGGTCGTGCCCCTCAAATGAATTTTGGAGTTAAAAACGCTAATGGAAATGTGTATTATTTCGTGCATGCAGACTCTCTACCTCCGAGTGATTATTGCCTTTCTATAAGTAAAAGTATTCAGCAAGGCGCTGAAATAGGTGGATTTCGTTTTAAATTTGATAGTGATAAAAAATTACTAGCTTTCAACAATTGGACAACTCAGTTTAATAAAATATTTGTCAGAGGAGGTGACCAGACTATTTTTATCAGTAAGGGCTTATTTGATGAATTAAATGGCTTCGACGAGAGCTTTCGAATAATGGAAGAATATGATTTTATCGAACGTGCACAGAAAAAAACATCTTACAAAGTGATACAAAAAGACGTTTTAGTAAGTGCTAGAAAATATGATACAAACTCGTGGCTAAGAGTACAATTCGCCAATTTTGTTGTTTTTAGCATGTATCGGTTTGGTTGTTCACAAGATATGCTGGTGAATACATACAAACGTTTGTTGAATTATAGATAGTTTTTCTTTTTGAAAATCGTTAAATACCTCTTAAAAGAAAAATTATTTAAATTAAACTACATACATTTGCATAACGAGTAAAACAGTTCATCCAAAACAGATGCAACTGTTTTTACAAATCAATCCTTCCTTTATGGTCAGATTGATTTTATACAGAGGAGTGGAGAGAACAGGCTCTACGATACTCCGGCAACCATCTCATTCTAATTGAGAAAGGTGCCAATTCCTGCCGAAATATTTCGGAAATATAAAATCTACGAAGCGACTTTTATTTCAACTTTGGCTTTGCCATGTGATGATTTCCTTCTCTTCAAAATAGACTTGTAGCTATTTTGAAACTAGTTTACGTCGTATAAAAGCACCTTTTTAAATGAATAAATTAAAATCCTCCACACCCTTAGTCCTAGAAATTGGAGAAAGCTTATCACAAATTGATTTTGCATACCACACCTATGGAAAAATCAATGAAATTGGCGATAATGTTATATGGGTTTGCCATGCATTAACTGCCAATTCTGATGCAGCAGATTGGTGGTCAGGGCTTATTGGAGAAGGAAAAGTACTAGACACGAAAAAATATTTCATCATCTGCGCGAATAATTTAGGTTCTTGCTATGGAGCTACAAATGCTAGATCTATTCATCCAAAGACACAAGAAGCCTATGGAAAAGATTTCCCATTGATTACTATACGTGATATGGCACTAGCGCACGAAAAACTACGTAGAGAGTTGAATATCAATGCCATACAACTTCTTATAGGTGGATCTATGGGTGGGCAAATTGCATTGGAGTGGACAATAGAAAGACCAAATATTATCAAGAATCTGTGTGTATTGGCTACAAATGCACAGCATTCTGCATGGGGAATAGCGTTTAATGAAGCACAAAGAATGGCGATAGAATCTGACTCGACATTATATGATGATGACAAAAATGCTGGAAGTAAAGGTTTAGAAGCAGCTAGAGCAATTGCGATGCTTTCCTATAGAAACAGCTCTAAATATAATCAAACCCAAATAGAAGACTCTACTGATGTATTAGAAGGATTCAAAGCAAGTAGATATCAACGTTATCAAGGTAAAAAACTACGCGAGCGTTTTGATGTATTCTCCTATCTCTCATTGAGCAAAAGTATGGACTCCCATAATGTAGGGCGCAAACGTGGAGGTATTGAAAAAGCATTAAGTAAAATCATTGCACCAACATTAGTTATTGGTATTGCTACTGACATCTTATTTCCGCCTGAAGAACAAGAGTTAATAGCCAAGTATATCCCAAATTCAGATTTAGAAATAATCGAAAGTAGCTATGGTCATGACGGCTTTTTAATCGAATATGAAAGGATTGGGTCTTTATTGACAAATTTTTTAGGAGGAGATTTACGTAAAGATAAAGAAAGACAATATTCGACTTTGCCTGGCACCGAATTGTTTTAGCTTTCAAAAGAAATACGATAAAAAATGAAAGATTACTACATAGAAAACGGCTTATATGTTTTCACCGAACAATACCACTTAAAACGAGGGTATTGTTGTAAGAGTGCATGTCGACACTGCCCCTACGGGTTTAATAAAGAGAAAAATAAAAATATTCCAGAGCAAAAATTAAATCAAAAATCGAAGGCTTCGGATAAGAAGACTTCATAAAATAGAATTATATTCTGCATTCATAGCTTAAATTTTGTCTTTCTTCCTGTAAGTTCATTTCTACTTAAAATTTCTACTGATTTTAATTTCTCCTCTTTCAAATTCTCTTTTTACATATCGTAAAAAGGGTCATTTCTAGTATATATCAAAATAATTTAATCATCAATCACTAATTCCTGTTAAAATTTGCTCAACAAAATTTTATTAAAATATAATGGACGTAAAACAAACATTACCAAATTTATATCTGTTATTACTAATACAGCAAATAATTAAATCGAGTATCACTTAGTGTATTTTTAACACTATTTAAAATAAAACCCCTATATTTGCACTATATTTGAAAGAAAGTCACAAAAGACTAGTAGTACACTTTAATTATTTCGGAAAATTTGAGGACAAGATTTTTTCGATAGTTTTCTTTAAAAAATCAATGCGTAGCCTTAGCTAAGGACTTATTTTTTAGAGGAAAATAGCGGAAAAAGATGTTTTCAATTATGTCCGAGCACTTAGCAAACTCCTCGACTGTTAAATTTATGAATCATTATGAAAATTACAACGCAAAAACGATTTCTAAGCCTAGCCTTAATACTTGGTTTTTCACAGCTCGCTTTGTCCAACAGCAACTCGCTGAAAATCGCAGAGCAGGCAATGTTAAACGACAGTACAGAACTGGTATCGAAAAATCTACCGACTTCGGTGTACAAAGTTAAAAGTATTACAAAAAGCAAAGAGAGTATTTTTGATAAAATAGCATTATCAACAGATGATGCTATTGAACTAACACTAACGACTGATTTAGAAAATCTTATAATCAATAAAAATAATAGTGATTATCAAGTTGCTTTTCTAGAGATGACGGATTACAAAAATGAAAAGGTAAAACACAAATTAAAGGTGAAGCCGAGAGGTAAATTTCGTCGGAGAATTTGTGATTTTCCGCCATTAAAATTGAATTTTTCTAAAGAAGAACTCACTAATTTTGGATTAAATCCTAAGTTCGACAAACTAAAGTTAGTAACCCACTGCACAGACAATAAATTCGAGTCAAAAGATAATGTACTAAGAGAGTATTTAAGCTATCAATTGTACAATCAATTGACAGACAACAGTTTCAGAACTCAATTAGTAAGAATTAAGTACATTGACATACATAATTCTTCAAAACCTATCACTAGATATGGATTTTTAATTGAAGATACAGATGAAATGGCAATGAGGTTAAACGGTCAAGAGTGCGATTGTCATGGCATCAAATCTGACATGATATCGCCTACACCTCATAACTTGATGGCAATGTTTCAATATATGATTGGAAACGAGGATTGGAATTCAACAATGCTTCGCAATGTAAAGGCTATTCAATTGCTTACAGGCGGTATGAGAAACAATATTATCGTTCCTTATGATTTTGATTTTTCAGGTCTTGTTAATGCTCCTTATGCTATTCCTGACCCAGATTTAAAACATAAGACAGTACAACAAAGACATTTCTTTGGCAGTTTTAAGAGCAATGACGAACTTGAAGCTATGAAAAATCATTATTTAAGTAGAGAAAAAGAAATGCTGAAAACAGTAAAAAATTTCAAGATGCTAGGTCTTAGTTCACGTTTAGAAATAGTAGAATATTTAAAAGATTTCTTCTCTATACTAACAGATGAGCATTTAAGTAAAGAGGTTTTCCTTTAGGAATGTGAGATTAATAAATTCAGAATCTGAGCCGCTTATTTTTTCGTTTAGTTTTGGCTTAAAA
>CAZQTE010000298.1:0-7564 GCA_964595615.1 uncultured Saprospiraceae bacterium | reverse complement strand
CCAAAAATAGAATATTCTCAAATTCTTCATCAAACCTTAACTAATCCTTGCAATACAACTGACCAAATCTAACATCTAATGTCTAATTTGTAACATCTTTCGGGAATAAATATGAATTAATTCTATGGAATCTACCTATATATTCTCTCTATTTAATATATTTGCACTACCACATCGAACAATTATCATTTCACACACATCTTGATAGCGGATAGTCAAATTGCCTTTTGGCTATTATTTTCACACCCACAATTATAATCCACACATTTTACGTCAAAAGAGATTTTCCTCTTTTACGCACACTCGTTTTTTACACCACACACTATTTATATTTAGAAGAGAAAAGTTTGTAGACCCATTTCAATTATCAAGATTGAACTGTCACATCTATTTTCATTTTTAAACATTGAGGACATTCCAATCGGTTCTGTTTTATCGCGAGACAGATACCCCCTTTTTGAGATTTTTTAAGAAATCTCATTACCGTACCGCATTGCAAAGAAACCGTGCTTTCCTATAAAGAAAGCACACCTCAAACACAAAAAGATGACTAAACTTTACTTCACACTATTCTTATTAATTACTTGTTTTTTTACACAACTTTCAGCACAAAGTTCCTTTCCTGTTAATTTTCAGATGACTAATAATCAAATGAGATTTGATATTCCTCAAGGTGTCTCTCATTCTGAAATTAATATATGCGGACTCGAAAAAGAGACCGAATACGAATATTGGATTGACGGCGAAATGAATACTTTTCTGGCTAATAAAACTTGCCATACTCTTCCTTTTTTAAGCTCCTATACGGCAAATGATGATTTTTGGCTATCTGTCGCAAAGAAAAACACGACCTCAAATCCTTTACCCTCGCTAAAAATGTTAGATAATATTGGAGTGGACAATTCTTTCGTTGCATTCGAATTGATACGAAATATATTGATTGGAGGTAATTGTTTTGAAGTAACAAACGTAGACCAAATCGGTAATTCTCTGGGTGTTGGTTCATTTTATAATGGAATGGAGTCTATTGGAATTGAAAGTGGGGTTATTCTCGCTACAGGGAATATGAATAATGCGCCTGGACCCAATGACTCAAATTCAGCAGGTAGTAATATGCCGTTTGATGAAGTGCAGCAAGACTTAATTGACATGGCGACTAGTACTGTGAATGATGCGACGGGCATTAGCTTTGATTTTACACCAACTACTGATATGATTGAATTTGAATATGTTTTCGCTTCTGAAGAGTATTGCGAATATGTAAATTCAGCTTACAATGATGTCTTTGGCTTCTTTATCAGTGGACCAGGTATTAATGGCGAATTTGAATTGAATGGAAAAAATATCGCCCTCATTCCAGGTAGTTCAGATAATGTTGCTATTAATAGTGTCAATCACTTAGAAAATTCTGAATTTTTTGTACCTAATAATATTAATTGTGATGATACTCCAACACATCCTCAAACTATCCAGTATGACGGTTTTACTACGGTCTTAACAGCCTATGCAGATGTTATTCCTTGTGAAACTTACCATATTCGCTTGGTTGTTGGAGATGTAAGTGATGCTCTTTATGACTCTGCTGTATTTTTAAAAGCGAATAGCTTTAATGCAACAGGAGGTGCTGTCGTGGAAGCAAATTCACCCTTTACGGGAACGAGTACGGCTTATGAAGGCTGTGAGAATGGAGAGTTTGTGTTTTCAAGAGATGCAGACCAGGACATTAATGAACCTTTAGATATCGAATTTTTTGTTTCATCTACTGGTACAGCTGTAGTTAACCAAGATTATTTACCTTTTCCTACAACAATTACTATTCCTGCGGGACAAATGTCAGCTACCGTTCCTGTTGAAATCATAAGTGATAATCTAGCAGAAGGCGCGGAAACTTTAATTATTGAAGTGCCTGCATCTTGTACTTGTGATGAGAGCATGGTTGAAATGACCTTATTAGATGTTGCTCCGATGCAAATTGAACCTACCAATCCTACAACTTGTGGAACAGAGAGTGTTACTTTGAGTGCTAATACACAAGGAGGAATGGGAACTTATGAATACTTGTGGAATACGGGTTCCACTCAATCTTTTATTGAAGTACCAGCATTCGGAATAGGTACAGAAAATTACTCTGTTACTGTAACTGATGAGTGTGGCAATCAGACAAATGCTGTTAGCACGATAACTGCAGTTGCACCGCCAGAAGCTACTATTAGTGGAGAAGGCAATCACTGTGAAGAAGACACACAGACCTTAGTTGATTTAATGGTCGAAATGACAGGAATTGGACCTTGGGAGTTAACTTACCGACAAAATGGTATACTACAAGCGCCCGTAATTGCAGTGACTAATCCACACTTTTTACCTGTCAATGGTTTAGGTGATTATACTTTAGAAAGTGTGAGTTATGCAGATGGATATTGCCCTGGTACAGTATCTGGTTTAGCACAAGTAGTAGAAACAGAATTACCAACAGCATTTATCAGTGGTACAGGTGACCATTGTGAAGAAGATACGCAGACTTTGGTAGATTTATCTGTAGAGTTTACAGGAGAAGGACCTTGGGAATTTTCTTATCGTAAAAATGGTGTTTTACAACCAACAATTTCTACTACAGATAATCCTTATATTTTGTCTGTCAATGGCTTAGGAGATTATGAACTGGAAACGATTAGCTTCGCAAATGGCTATTGTGACGGTACTGTGTCAGGTATGGCGCAAGTTGTCGAGTCTACGTTGCCAACAGCATTCATTAGTGGTACAGGTAGTTTTTGTGAAGAAGATACCAATTCATTTGTGCCATTGACTGTTGAATTTACAGGAGCAGGACCTTGGGAATTTTCTTACAGCAAAAATGGTATTAATCAAGGGATTTTGACTGCTAATACGAGTCCTTTTACACTTGAAGTCAACGAATTAGGAACATACACTGTCGAAACTGTGAGCTATGTCAATGGCTGGTGTGACGGACCTGGAGCAGGAACAGCAGAGGTAACACCAACCACGCCTCCGACAGCATTTTTATCTGGTACAGGAGAATTGTGCCCTGGGCAGTCAGATACTTATGTATATCTACCTGTTGATTTGACAGGAGAAGGACCTTGGGAGATTACTTACAGTCACAATGGGATTTTACAAAATCCAGTTACGACGACAGAAAATCCATACATGTTACCAGCCAATGCAATTGGTAATTACCAAATAGAAAGTGTTTCTTTGGCTAATGGATTGTGTAATGGAACGCAAGCAGGTTTTGCCGAAATAACGGCTGCTGTTATCGATGTCGAAGTGGAAGCAACTGACGCAGAATGCGCTGACACAAATACAGGTAGCATCAAACTCACAGGTTTGAATGGTACTGCACCTTATAATTTTACATGGAACGACCTCGATTTAACAGGCAATAATCCGACAGATTTATATTCCGGCGAATATGAGGTGACGATGACCGACGCAAACGGCTGTATGGCTGAGACCGTTGTATTCGTTGCCCAGCCGCCGCGATTAGTTGCCGAGTCTGAAAAGTTGGAAGGTTTGTGTGAAGGTGAAAAGGGAAGTATTATTTTTACAAATGTAGATGGAGGAACGCCAGATTACTTATACTCTATTGGTGAAAATATTTATACAACAAATCCAGTTTTTGAACGCTTGGACGGCGGTGAATATAATATTGCTGTTCAAGATTTGAATGGTTGTGAATGGACAGATAAAGTAGAAATAATTGAACCTGCAAGCATTGAATTGTCTATAGAACCCATAGCAACTATTGAATTAGGAGATTCGCATGAAATTGATGTACAAGCAAGTATTCCAAACTGGCAAATCGAAGAACTTGTCTGGACGAATACGGAAACATTGGATTGTATAGATTGTCTTGATCCTGTAGCTAGTCCTTTGATTACAACACAGTACCTCATCACCATTACAACGGATAAAGGCTGTACGAAATCTGCTTCAACTATAGTCCAAGTAGATCGTGAAAATACACCTGTTTTTGTCCCAAATGTTTTCAGTCCAGATGATAATGGTGTGAATGACCGCCTAACGATTTTCGCCAAAGAAGCGGCAGTCGTCAATATTAAATCCATGAAAATCATGTCTCGTTGGGGAGAAGCGATTTTTGTAGACGCAAACGTTACTCCAAATGACATCACCCGCGGCTGGGACGGTTCTTACCGAGGAAAACCAGTCGATAATGGCGTTTTCTTATGGTATGCAGAGGTGGAATACATCGATGGTACATCTGAAATGTTGACTGGTGATGTGACTGTACTTCGGTAAATATGAAATGTGAAGTATGAAATATGAATGCTGCGGCGAAGCAAAATTCATATTTCATATTTCATACTTTATATTTTCTCCCTATTTCTTCTTTTCTTAAACCTAAACTGGAAGCTACTGTTACACTCGCATGAAAACGGCAGTAGTCATCGGTGCGGGTATCGCAGGGTTAGCAGTGAGTTTGCGTTTACGCAAACAGGGCTTTGCAGTGTCTGTCTATGAAGCCAATAGTTATCCTGGCGGCAAACTTTCCTCTTTCGAGAAAGACGGCTATCGTTTTGATGCGGGACCTTCGCTATTTACGATGCCTCAATACGTTGATGAACTTTTTCAACTCTATAATCTTCAAGCTTCCGATTATTTTCAATATAAAAAGAAGGAAACCGTCTGCAATTATTTTTGGGAAGACGGTAAGCGTTTTTCTGTGCCAGCGGATAAACAAGAGTTTGCAGAAACGGCAAGTAAGACGTTTAATATTCCTGCGGAAAAGTTACATAAATATCTCGCGAGTAGTCAGAAAAAATTTGACTTAACTGCTCCCGTTTTTTTAGAAAAATCCTTACATAAGTTGGGGACTTATCTTTCTATGGAAACGCTTAAAGCCTTTGTCCAATCTGCCTCAATGGGCATTACTACCAATCTAAATCATATCAACGAAAGCCAAATCAAAGAGCCACATTTGGTGCAATTTTTCAATCGTTTTGCGACTTATAATGGTTCTTCACCTTACAAGACACCAGGGATTATGTCGATGATTCCGCATCTGGAAATGCATCATGGGACTTTTTTCCCGAAAGGGGGAATGGCAAAGATTACACAGAGTCTATATGATTTGGCAAAAGAACGCGGTGTAGAATTTCATTTTTCGCAAAAAGTCCATAAAATCATTGTGAAAAATGGAAAAGCAGAAGCTATCGAAACCGAAAATGGAATAAAGAAGGCAGATGTTGTTATTTCCAATATGGACATTTTTCCAACCTACAAGAAATTACTACCCGAACAGCCTTATCCTAAACAAACCTTAGCGCAAGAACGTAGTAGTTCTGCTCTGATTTTTTATTGGGGAGTCAAAAAGGAATTTCCAGATTTAGACCTGCACAATATTCTATTCAGTAAAAAATACAAAGAGGAATTCGATTACATTTTTAACAAAAAAAGTCTATCGGATGACCCGACCGTTTACATCAATATTTCCTCAAAAGAAGAGAACAGTGATGCGCCTGAAAATTGTGAAAATTGGTTTGTCATGATAAATGCGCCAGGAAATTACGGACAAGATTGGGACACAATGATAAGCACTGCTCGCGAAAATATTCTTAGAAAAATCAAGAATACGCTGGGTGTAGACATTCGTCCGCTAATAGAAACCGAAGCCGTTTTAGACCCCCGTAGTATTGAGACAAAAACGAGTTCGTACCGAGGTGCACTATATGGCGCAGCCAGTAACTCAAAATTCGCCGCTTTTTTACGTCATCCAAACTTTACGAGGAAAATAAAGAATTTGTATTTCTGCGGTGGTTCGGTGCATCCAGGAGGAGGGATTCCGCTGTGCCTTCTATCTGCGAAAATTGTGGCAGAAATAATAGAAAAAGAAGCCTCATAAGCATTTATATTAAAAAAAAGCTATGCAAGAAGCAATGAATCTATACAAACAACCCTTTTCAGTTTTTCTGATTTGGTTATTCGTTTTGTCCGCTTTAATTGGGATTAGTTTGGGATATGTCAACTGGTTTATCCCTAAAACGCCTTTGAACTTGATTCTTGGGGCAGTTTTACTGTTCCTCAATTTCCCGATAAACAATGCAAAATCCTTAGCCGTTTGGTGCTTCGCTTTTTTTGTGGGAATGACTGTAGAAATAATTGGTGTGAAGACAGGTCTGTTGTTTGGAGAGTATTATTACGGTGATAATTTGGGGGCGAAATTTATGGGTGTTCCTTATTTGATTGGTGTGTATTGGGCAGTTTTGTCCTTTATTACGGCAGCTATTGGACGTAAATGGTTCACTAATCCATTACCTTCCGCCTTAATGGGCGCGGCACTTATGGTCTTTTTGGATGTGTTTATTGAACAACTAGCAGGAGAGTTTGAC
This sequence comes from uncultured Saprospiraceae bacterium, assembly GCA_964595615.1. GTDB lineage: Bacteria > Bacteroidota > Bacteroidia > Chitinophagales > Saprospiraceae > JAHDCG01. The sequence continues at coordinate 1,196 of CAZQTE010000298.1, read as the reverse complement.
TTTTGGCATTTTAAAGACGGGATTGTGCCAATGCAGAATTACGTGACTTGGTTTGTCGTTGCTTTTTTATTGCAATATTTGCTTTTAAAATCTTCTCGTGTGCGTGATTTTCGTTATTCGCTGCATCTTTTCTTGAGTCAATTGGCGTTTTTTGGAGGGTGTTTGTTGTTGCTTGGTTAACCGTACGAGTCGCTTTAGCTGCCTACGTCCCATTGACCAAGGCAGCTAAAGCAGCCGGTACTATCTTCTCCACACCAAGTCTGGTATCTCTTGATTCTCCTTCACAATCCCCGCCAATTTAAGGTGATAAACAACACTTTTTAGCATTTTATCACTTACCCAACCGTGTATCGCCCAGCCTGTCATGTGATACCAACGTTCCACATCTTTTTCTTGCAAACCATAACGCTCGCTCACCAAACGGATAGCATCTTCATTTTGCATAAAGTAATCATTGCTATCATGTATTGTCCTTAGCACACGGATAACGCTATCTGGTTCTTCCTTTAGAATTTTTTCCGTCGCTGCGATAACGAAGCATGGCCAAGGTGTCCGATATTCTCCGACGCGGTGCAATTTGCCAGCATCCACATAAGGTTTAGTCGTGAATTTTTCCCAGTAGAAAACATCCGTTTCCAATTTATCTAGAGACTCCAATGCGCCATTTAGGTTTTTAATCACATTAAATTGCTCTGTTTCAATCGTCTGCCCATTGCTATTCGCATCGACGATAGCCATGAGGTGAGACCCACTCCCAAAGCGACTAATCGCATATTTTTTATCATAAATATCGGCATAATGACGCAGAGGATTGTGCGCCGCCGTATGGATGCCCCAAGTCAATGGTGTTGTCACATATTCGCTAATAATTTTACTCGGATTGCCATTGATAATATCCGTCGTAATACCTTCCGTGAGCAAAATACACATATCTACCTCGTTGTCCCGCAAAGCCTTGGTCATTTGTCCAGTACCGCCATGCATGGTCACCCATTCCACGAAAACGCCACGTTTAGAGAATTGATTTTTCTCACCTGCGAGGTGAATAGGGAGATTAAAATGCTCGGGTACACCACCGATTCTTATTTTCTTAAGTTCCATGTGCGCGAAGGTAGGTTTTTTATTAAAATTGAAATGTGAATTATCTATTGGATATTAGCCGCTTTATGACGTATTCCAATTTCAAAAGTGACATT
>CAZQTE010000297.1:0-7568 GCA_964595615.1 uncultured Saprospiraceae bacterium | reverse complement strand
AAAGCCGACCCTTTGCGTAAATACAGAAGAAAATTTCATCACCCAAAACAAGCGAATGGTAAACCTTACATTTACCTCTGTGGTAACTCTTTAGGTCTCCAACCAAAGACCACAAAAGTCGCTCTCGCACAAGAACTAAAAGACTGGGCAAACTACGGTGTAGAAGGACATTTCCATGCAGAAAACCCTTGGATGCCATACCACGAGTTTCTCACCGAAGCAATGGCAGAAGTCGTCGGAGCGAAGCCTATTGAAGTCGTTGTGATGAATACGCTGTCTGTCAATTTACATCTGATGATGGTTTCTTTTTACCGTCCGACTAAGGAACGTTATAAAATTCTGATAGAGCATGATGCCTTTCCATCCGACAGGTATGCAGTCCAGTCTCAGCTTGATTTTCATGGCTATGATAAAAAGGAAGGTTTGTTAGAATTGCGGGCGCGAGAAGGGGAGGAGTGCATTCGTCAAGAAGACATTGAGGCGATGATTGAGGAACATGGAGATGAGATTGCTTTGATTATGATTGGGAATACCAATTACTACACCGGGCAGTTTTTCGACATGAAACGCATCACCGAATTGGGACATGCAAAAGGATGTTATGTAGGATTTGATTGTGCGCATGGAGCAGGAAATGTAGAGTTAAATTTACATGAAAATGGACCTGATTTCGCTGTTTGGTGTAGTTATAAATATTTGAATAGTGGACCAGGTAGCCTTGGCGGTTGTTTTGTACATGAACGTCATGCACATAATAAAGATTTACCGCGTTTTGCAGGTTGGTGGGGGCATAATAAGGAGACGCGATTTGGAATGCGCGACGGATTTGACCCTATTCCAGGGGTAGAATCTTGGCAATTGAGTAATCCTCCGATTTTGAGTATGGCAGCGATTAAAGCTTCTCTTGAAATTTTTGCAGAAGCAGGCATGAAAAATTTACGCGCCAAAGCTGTAAACCTTACAGGATATTTGGAGTTTCTATTGGATGAAATGGAAGGCGATACGGTGCGTGTCATTACGCCGAGAAATCCTAAAGAACGCGGGACGCAGTTGTCTATTGCTGTTAAGAATGCGGATAGAAAATTGTTTGATAAGATTACCGAGGCGGGAGTGATTGCAGATTGGCGAGAGCCTGATGTGATACGTGTTGCGCCGATTGCTTTGTATAATTCTTATGAGGACGTGTGGCGATTTGTGGAAATTTTGAAGAGAGAGATGAGTTTGATGTAGTGTTTTTTACAAATAATATTTCGCAGAAATATTATTTGTCATTCTGACCGTAGGGAAGAATCTGAGTGCAAATGTTACTCAGATTCTTCCCTGCAGTCAGAATGACAAACTTAAAAACTATGTTTTTAAGTTTGAAAAAAAACCTTCCATTCGTTCAGTTTTGATGAATTTAACTTGTAGAAAATGAAAAACGAAAAAGTAATAATCGTTGGTGCGGGATTATGTGGTACACTCTTAGCCGTCCGCATGGCACAACGCGGCTATGAAGTAGCACTCTACGAAAAACGCGGAGATATGCGACTCGACCATGTTGACGCAGGACGCTCTATAAATCTTGCCCTATCTGCACGCGGCTTAATGGCATTAGACCGAGTAGGATTGAAGGAAGAAATGCAAAAGCATTGCATCCCAATGCACGGACGCATGATACATCCTGCTGGTGGTAAATCTTTTCACTCTCCTTACAGCGGACGCAAAGAAGACTTCATCAATTCAATTTCTCGTGGCGGTTTAAATATTGCTTTGCTCAATAAAGCGGAAGAGTACAATAATTTGACTATTCATTTCAATCAAGGCTGTCAAGGCGTTGATTTAGAGACAGCTACGGCAAAATTCAAAGATTACGAAACAGGCGAGATTACAGAAGTAACAGGCGATATCGTTATAGGAACAGACGGTGCGGGCTCAGCAGTTCGCAAGAGTTTAATGTCGAGAACAACTAAGTTATTGTTCAATTACTCACAGCATTTCTTGCGTCATGGATATAAGGAACTGAGTATTCTGCCGACGGATGATGGCGGATATCGTATTGAGAAAAATGCCTTGCACATTTGGCCGCGTGGCGAATTTATGATTATCGCTTTGCCTAATTTGGACGGCAGTTTTACCGTGACTATGTTTCATCCTTTTGGTGGTGAGAATGGTTTTGATGCTTTGGATACGGAAGATAAAGTACGCGCCTTTTTTGAAAAAGAATTTCCTGAATTGATACCTTATATGCCACATTATGTCGAAGAATACTTCGAAAATCCAGTCGGCACATTAGGCACAATTAAATGCTATCCATGGCAAGCTTATGGTAAGACATTAATCATGGGAGACGCTGCCCATGCAATTGTTCCTTTTTATGGACAAGGGATGAATGCTTCTTTTGAAGATGTACGTGTCTTTGATGATGTTTTAAATGAATGCGAGGGTAAAAGTTGGGAAACAATCTTTACCAAATTTCAAGATGTCCGTGCTGAAAATGCTGAAGCAATAGCTGAATTAGCAATGGATAATTTCACTGAAATGCAAGACCGTGTAGACGATGAAGATTTCAAGAAAAAGCGCGGCTTAGAGATGCAGTTAGAGCAACAATTTCCTGATTATTACTCAAAATATTCTTTAGTGACATTCAAGCCTGAAATGCCCTATGTAGAGGCGATGCGAAAGGGGAGAGCACAGGATGATTTATTATTGAAATTAGTAGAAGAGAATGAACCAAGTAGTTTGAAATTAGAAGAAGTTATGGAAAAAGTAAAGGCGATTTAGAACGTCTTCTGTGATTTATAACACATAAAAATAATGGAGAAGCAGTTATTTTTGCATTATGAAAAAACTAATTAGACAAAATTGGAAACTCTTTTTACTTGCTTCTTTAACCTTAGGTTTAGCTCCTTTTAATCCGCCTCACATTTTAGGAAAAATACAATGGATATTAGGCGGCGGCGCAATTAGCGGAGACAATCCGATGCAACTAATGGATTGGGGCGATTTATTACTACATGGCAGCCCCTGGATATTATTAATTATTTCCATTCTACTAAACCTATCAACCAAAGAATAATGAATACAAAAAAGTGCCAACGGCACGACAGCCTCCAGCCTTGTACGTAAGTGCAAGTACGCAATACCTGCAAACAGAAAAGGGTCGAATGCAACGCATTCGACCCTTTTTCACTTCAACAGTTCTTCTTCTTGAGGAGAGGAAGAAATAGTGCTTTACAGCGGGGAATTCATAAGAACTCCCCGTCATAAGCACATTTTAGTATGACCAAAGGTCATGCTCAAAGTTGAAGATTTCTTGCTTCACTTTATCAGCTTCCAAAAGAATATCTACACCTGACAAGTAATCTTGTAACTTACGGTCATAAACATTACTTTCCTTGTATATATAGCTGGAGAAATATCGCATTTCAAAAAGGTCTTCCCAAGAGTTTGGACTCGCGTCATTTCCTGGATTAAATACCAATTCACGTGCTAATACTTGACGAGCTTCTGGATAGTATACCCAAAACATTGGTTTCTCATACTTGAAATTACCATTATCATCTTTTACATCGATTAATGGTGCGATACCCAAGATACGAACCTGCATAGTAGAAGTTTCTTCATCAAAGAACCAAACTTCTTTTAAACGGAAACGCTTAACATCTTCAGGGTTCAATTCGTTACGTACGATTTGAATTTGCTCCTCATAAGTTTCAGGATCAAAAGTGATTACTGTATCGACAGTTGCACCCATAGTTGCTACCTCACCTGGTTCCAAACGAGCAGAAAATTTATCATCTTCTGTACTGTATACTTTGATTTCGTTATCCATTGCTGCATCCATCATGATAGTGAAAAGTGGACGCTCTGGATAAGCAAAAGGTAAGTTCATTTTTTCGCGCACGTCAATAACGCGCCAAATACGTTTTTCCCAAAAAATATCCGCTTCACGAATATGGTCATAAGGAAGGATACGTTTTTCCATTACATTAGTCTTCTCTGTAATGTCGTCCAATGGGCGGTCGGCATTCAAATCAGTACTTTCTGTTACAACACCTTCTGGTAATTGTGCAAAGGCAGAATTAGAAAAAGTTAATAAAGTGAGTAGTGTTAAACTCAGTAGTTTCAAAGCTATCTTCATGATACTCAAACTGTTTGTCGCTGATGCGTAGTTTAGTAGATTGCAATTTGTTGAGAAGACAAATTACATTATTAGTTGTTGGTTGACAGTTGTTAGTTGACGGTCAGTTCTGACTTGCCTACTTCTGATTATTGTCAAACATTACAATAAGAAAAGCAAAAATAATGCTCAATTCTGTTTGTAGTTAATCCAGATATAAAAACGTCGGTTTTCAGGCATTAGTATATCAGGAACAAAAATAATATTAATAGTGGGTTTATTTAGTATTTAAGTGGTTTTTTATGGGAAAAAGTATAGTAAACGGCAAACGGTGGACGGTCGCTTCGCTTGACGGTGGACGGAAAGCTAATTTTCAATAAAAAAAGCCGCTTTCCTCAATAGAATAGAGAAAAGCGGCTTTTAATGGATTTATTGTTTCGTCGTTACTAAGTAAAAGAGGGGACAAGTCAGAGCAGGAAACCGTCTACCGTTAACCGTCCACCGTCCACCGTACTATTTAATACGGAAAACCATAGAGTTAATCTTACGACCAGCTTTATCACCTGGACAACGAGCTTTTACATTCTCAAAGTAGTAAGTATCACCTGGTTTTGCAGCATTAACCATACGACGAGATTTCGCATCGTACTTACCACCGCGGTTTGGATTATCTACAGGGTCTTGACGTTTAGGTACACGTACCAAGTTAAAACCTTGAATATCACAACGTGCATCAAAATCGAAGTTTTCCAACCATGCGATAACACCACCTTGTGCTTTAAACTCACCAGTACCCATAGATCCGTCCGCTTTCTTACCCAATTTTGCAACAGGGTCTGGAATACGTTTAGCACGGAATTTGAATGGAGTAGGAGCTAATCCACCACCAGATACAGTAATAGTTGCTTCACCTGGTTGAGATACACGAGCAGTATATTTACCTTTACCACCAGTTAAGTTGATACCAGCACCAGATGCGCTAACTTTAACTTTACTTGAGCTAACACCTGCTGCCGAAACAGAAACAGGATTGTCAACACCGATGTACATTACGTTCATTTTATCCGCAGATACGTTTGCAGAACGCTCACCAACTTCGTATTTAAATTCAGATGTTTCGTTAGAAACCTCACCCGTCAATGGATTAGTTACTCTTGCTGACAATTTAATTACTTTTTCTCCAGTAGAAGAAGTCGTTTTAGAATATGTTGCTATACCGTCGTTTTTCATCGCTACGCGAGAGCCGTCAACAGTTAATACAATATTCTCAGGTTTGATATCAGAAGAGTAAGCACCCAAAGAAATTTCTGCTTCGAATTTTTCACCCTTGATTACATAACCTTTCTTAGCGTTGATTACAGGGAAGAACTTGTCAAAAACAATCTCTTTACCACCTGCTAACTGTGCTAAGTTACCTACTGCCAATGCTTCTGCATTACGAGCATCTGATTGGAATGTAGTTAACAAAGTCGTTGCTGGTAACATTGGCATTTGACGGAAACGGTAATCTGCCCAAGACTCTTTCTTGCCGTCAGATTTTGCTTCCCAGTCTTCGTCAATACTCAAAGAAACACCATTTTTGAATGCTTCGATTTTTTTGTTAACTGTTTCTGTATCTACGTTACCATTAGGTAAACGAAAACCGAATGCTTTTGCGTTTTCTTCGTTAGACAAAACGTCAGAGTAAGCTTTTACTAAAGCAGCTTTAGTATCACTTATTTTTTTCTCTAACTCAGGGCCATAAGGCTCGACTCGTGCACCTGACTCGTCTTCATATCCTGTCACCATCATACGAGTGGTAACATCTTTGTTCTTTTTACCTTTGTAAATCTTTTTTGCTGGCTTGTCTGGATACAAAAAGTCTCCATCATCAACAGTACCATTATTATCACCACCACCGTCAATCAAATCATCTTTGATAGTAGCGATATAATCGTTAAAATCTTTTACAATAGTACGAACCTCTTCAATACCACCTTTCAATGGTAAAAATGCTTTTTTGGAATCTTCTTCCAATAATTTATTAAGTGCCTTTTGTTGATCATCGATAGCTGCGGTAGTAGTATCACTAGTTTCCGTCAAACTTTCATCGATAGTCTTAAAGGCATTCATTACCTCCGCGGATACGTTCAGTGCAAGCATCGCCGTCAGTACAAGGTACATCAGGTTAATCATGAGCTGCCGCGGTTCCTTAGGTATAGACATGTCTGATTTAATTTTTTTATTATATTCTAAAAAGTGTAAGCCTTTAAAGAATTTTATATAATTCTTATGACTTTTAAAAAGTAGTCAAATGTCAAGCGGTCTGTACAAACCGCTCGACAAAGACCGAACTGTTTTCTAAAGTCATTAAATTTTATTCATTTCTTGAAATTACCCATTCGTAATTTCTAATCTCAATAGATGATGTGTCAGTTTAAAATAGTCGAAGTCACACATGAAAGTCACGCTTGCCTAACAACTGCCAACTAACAACTTTCAACTACTTAGAAGGGTGGCTAATGTTAGCGATTGCGCTCAACATACCTCCGTAAACATTATTTAAAGAACCCAAGTTCTTATTTAATGCAGACAATTGGTCTTTGTAACGTTTTGCATCTTCAGCACTGTCACCCAAGTCAGCCATAGCTTCGTTGATTTTAGAGTAGAAGTTACTCATCGTTTTCATTTGCTCAGAAGTACCACTGAAGTCAGCATCTTGTAAAGCTTTCAAAGAACCTAAGCTTTTGCTCATTCCTTGCAACTCATTCAACATACCACCTAATTGTTGCTCAACAACTTCACCATTTAAACCTGGTGCAGAAGAAGCCATAGGACCTGCTGCTAATGGTGCAATTTGTGTGTTGTAGTCATCTAATCCTGGGTATAATTTTTCCCAGTAGTAATCTTTATCTGGACCAAGAAGACCCAACATAGCGAAAAGACCTGCTTCTGTCAATAGACCGATAGTAAGCATAAGGTCAGCACCAGGCCAGCTTAAGATTTTGTAAAGAGCACCAACCAATACGACTGCAGCTCCAAGACCGATAATTAAGTTTTTGGCGTACTTAAATCCTTTAGACTTTAAAAAACTCATTGATGATAAATTTTAGTAGGTTTGAAACAATTGCGGGAAATAGAATAATTTATATTAAAAGCAATGTTTCTGTTTGTTAGAAAATTCAATTTAGAAGGTCTTCAAAAAATCTTTCTTTCAAAGACACGTATCTTTTAACGCACAAATTTTAAAAGGATACACTTTTGTGCGAATTATTTTTAATTATTTTTTTTATTCACGAAAAAGAACACATAATTTCTTTTTTTAATACCTAAAATATAGTTAATCAGCTATATAAATGTTCGATTGAATGACGTTTAATTTTTTAATATTTCACAATTTTAACGAAAATATTATCATTAAGACATAGTCTGTCCTAATGTTGATATTGTTGAACTATCAATCAAAAATTATTTTGGCTTGTTAAAA
>CAZQTE010000296.1:0-7579 GCA_964595615.1 uncultured Saprospiraceae bacterium | reverse complement strand
TGTTGTATTCTTCTGATTTATTATAATTCACACGGTCGGTTTTATTTTATGAAAGGAAATTTGGAGTTCAATTAATCACCAAAATATTCTGCAAAAATATTTTCGGTTTCATGCAGACGAATACTGTGTAATTTGCAACCTTTAATATGTGGCTCTAATTGCTCCCAAAACAATATAACCATATTTTCAGTAGTTGGTTGCATTCCTTTCGGGACAAAATCCACATCCATGTTTAAATTGCTGTGATCTGTTTTACTAGTAATATGTTTTTTGATTAAATCACGTAGAACTTTAGCATCCATTACAAAACCCGTATCTGGGTCAGGTTTACCTTTCACAGTAACAAAAAGCTCATAATTATGACCGTGCCAGTTGGCATTGGCACATTTACCAAATACAGACTTATTTTTCTTTTTGCTCCATTTATCTACCCACAATTTGTGCGCAGCATTAAATCTTTCTCTTCTTGTCAAATATACAGTTGCCATTCTATTATTTTTCTAATAAATCAAGCTTTTTTAGGCTGGTATTTACAGCGGGCGCAAAAGTACGAAATTTTGTTTTGTAATTTATAACAGGTTTTCTTTACATTTACGCTAAATTGGGATTTTATTACCTTTTTGGAGGTCAAAACTAACGCAAAACGAAAAACTATGGACTACGCAGTCGGGATATTTAGAGGTTTATTGGGAATTTCTGCGCTATTAGCAACTTGCTACTTTTTGAGTAGTGACAGAAAAGCAATAAATTGGAAACTAGTAGGTTCAGGAATGGCATTACAGTTAATTTTGGCTTTGCTTATTTTAAAAGCACCTTTCGTTAAGGATATTTTTCAATTCATTTCTGGTGGTTTTGTTTCTTTCCTTAAGTTTTCTGAGGCAGGTGCAATCTTTATGTTTGGCGGTTTGATTACCGATATGAATACTTTTGGGTACATCTTCGCCTTTCAGGTTTTACCAACCATTGTGTTTTTCTCCGCAATTTCTTCCATACTGTATTATTATGGCATTCTACAAGCGATAATTAAAGTCGCGGCTAAAGTAATGATGAAACTCATGGGACTTTCTGGTTCGGAAAGTCTAGCTGCCGCAGCCAATGTTTTTATTGGACAAACTGAAGCTCCACTAGTTGTTAAACCTTATATTGAAAACATGACAAAGTCCGAGATACTTTGTCTTATGGTTGGAGGAATGGCAACAATCGCAGGAGGTGTTTTTGCGGCATATATTGGCTTCTTAGGTGGAACAGATGAAGAAACACAACGTTATTTTGCAAAACACTTACTGACTGCATCCATTATCTCTGCACCTGCAGCAATCGTAGCAGCTAAGATGTTATATCCTGAAACACGAGAAAAATCTTTAGATAATCAATTGAAAATGTCGGGTGATGTTGGAAATAATCTATTAGATGCTATCTCGCGTGGTACGACTGACGGACTGAAATTAGCGGTAAATGTTGGTGTTATGCTTTTGGTATTTACAGCTTTGATTGCTTTAGTAAATGCAGGATTTTTATCAGGAACTGACTTTTTTAATAGCATTGCAAATGCAGTTACAGGAGGCACCGCTGACTGGAATGAAAGTATTAAGTTAGCTACTGGCAATCGTTTTGAAGGCTTTACTTTTACCTATTTGTTAGGTTTAATCTTTGCGCCAGTAGCTTGGTTATTAGGAACTCCTTTTGAAGATATTACCATAGTTGGTCAGCTTTTAGGGCAAAAAACAGTAATAAATGAGTTTGTAGCTTATGCTGAGTTTAATAATATTCGCGAAGCCGCAAACATTCCATTGCAAAATAAATCAATCATTATTGCGACTTATGCGCTTTGTGGATTTTCGAATTTCGCTTCGATAGGTATCCAAATTGGAGGTATTGGTGCGATTGCACCAGGTCAGCGTAAGACATTGACAGAATTAGGTATTAAATCTTTGATTGGCGGTACGATTGCTTGTTTCTTGACTGCGGCTATTGCTGGGATGTTTATTTCATAACTAAGACCATTTCAGAATGACATCTTCGAGCAAATTTATCTTTTATTTTGTTTTACTAATTTTCGTGTCTTGTAATACGTCAAAAGAAACAGGGAAAGTAGATGGGAATAGGAAAATATATGAGCTTATAATAAAGGAGATAAATCCAAGCATACAAAATGCAAAAGATGCCGTGATAAAACATTTCGGAAATTTTGTAGATGCAGATGAAAAATTATGCATAGAAATATTTAATTCTCCTAGATTTTCCAATTTGGAAAAAAAGATGAAGAATAAAATATTTTCAGAAATAGAGGCTCTTCAATTAAATGACAATGAAATAGAAAATATATTGAAGTGTATTGAAACTGAAAATTTTACTAAGAAACGGTGCGAATATTCTATTGGTAAAGTCATGGGACCAACTAGCACTATAATATTAGAATATGGAGATAAAATCTCAGGAGAGTTTATCGCAGATTTAATAAATAACGGTAAATTAAGCATAAAAATCGACTCTAGTACTTGTAAAAAATACCATGAAGGACAATTCTACTTTAAAACAGAACAAGGAGAAAAGATAAACATTACAAGAACTTCAAGTAATCAGTTTGAAAAATTTAAAAACTTGAATTTTGAATATAAAGTTAACTGGATAGACGAATGTACTTACCAGTTAAGTTCAATAAGTAAGGGGGATTCTAAAATATCAATTGCAAAAATAATCGAAGAGACTGATTCTGGTTACAAATTTATTTCTTATTCAAAGATAGATAATGAAATTATAATAGGAAATTCAGGTGTTTTTAGTAAAACTAATAATTGATGTTTTTTCTTAAAAATACCTCGGAGAATTCACACTATCCACCTCCTCATAATTAAAATCATACCCCACACTCATCTCAAATGAGCCCACAGAATTTTGTTGGATTGGTGTTAATGAAAAATCATAAGCAAAGCCTAAACGCAATCCATTCTTCATGTAAAACGCAAACCAGGCATCCGCACTATCTGTAGAACTTTCCTGCGTGATAAATATATCAAAACTAGAACGGAAACTCAATCCGACCCAAAAGGTTCTATACAAGAAAATAGAGGCGTCCAAATCAAACTCTGTTGGTGCACCAATAATTGTCGTACTACTTCCACTTCTCTCTAACTCACTCAATAGCCCAACACTCTTTACTAAAAATGAAGGTTTAAATACAAAATCTCGATTACCATTTAATGGGATTGCACCTCCCATAGTGAAGTAAAAATGACGGTAAGATTTCACAAACTCTTTTACATCAGGATTAAGTAAAGGGTCAACGTCTCTTAATGTCATTTCCAATAATCGAGGAACAGAAACGCCCGCATAAAATCGGTCAGAATTATAATAGATACCTGTACCAAAGTTTGGTCTCCATTCATTGGGTTGAGCATCTTGAAAAGCTGGGTCATCCGTATCTCTTGCGATTAAGTTTTCAAAATCTCCTCTAAAATTTACCACACCTCCCTGTACCGCAAGTGCCAAATGACCCTCCGCGAAAGGAATTCTGTAGGCGTAAGAAATATTAGCACCAGTACTTTCAGTAGCCCCAATTTTATCATTTACTACTGATAATCCTATCCCAATTCGCTTTTTGATAGGTGTGTGAACTGTAAATGTTTGTGATATTGGAGCGCCACCTGTACTTAATTCTGGATTAAGATTGTTATTGCGTGTATTCCATCCCAACCATTGTGTTCGGTATAAAACATTTGCTGAAAGGTAATTTTTACTGCCTGCATAAGCAGGATTGAAGGTCAAAGAATTGAACATGTATTGTGTAAACATCGGGTCTTGCTGACCAAATGATTTACTTGTTACAATTCCGAAGAAGAAGAGAAAAAAGAATATTTTTGTAAGTTGTGTGTAAGTTTTTTGCATATCGATTTTCTTTAAAATAGGAGGTTAAAGTCACCCATTTGTAAAGCAAAAAATATGCCCTAAATTGTTAATATTTAAGTTGAAATTAATTGATTTTCAAGGACTTATACAAGGTTTTGATTTATAGATTTTTATATATTAAAATATATTTAAATTAAACAATGAAAATTACTTTTACTTTAAACTAACATCCCAAACAACAAAGGATTCTCATTCAATGATTGAAAATCAATTCCAAATTCCGTCATGCGTTTTTTAATTCCAATTAAATCTTCGCTATTTTCCACCTGAATTCCAACGACAGCAGGCCCCGTTGCTCGATTATGCTTTTTAGTATATTCAAAATGTGTAATGTCGTCATTTTCGCCCAATACCTCATTCAAAAATTGACGCAATGCACCCGCTCGCTGCGGGAAACGAATGACAAAATAATGCTTTAAACCTTCATACAAAAGACTACGCTCTTTGATTTCTTCCGTCCTTGTGATGTCATTATTGCTACCACAAACGATACAAACAACGTTCTTTCCTTTGATTTCTTTTCGATAAGCGTCTAAGGCGGCAATGCCTAATGCACCTGCGGGTTCGGCAACAATTCCTTCTTCATTATACAACTTCAAAATAGTCGTACAAGCCTTTCCTTCATCCACCAAAAGCAAGTCATCTAATACCTCTTTACAAATCTCAAAAGTGCGCTCTCCTACCCTTTTTACCGCCGCACCATCAACAAATGCATCAATGGTATCTAAGGTAACAATCTTTCCTCTGCGTAAAGATTGCTGCATCGCAGCCGCACCTTTTGGCTCAACGCCAATAATTTTAGTATCAGGTGAAAGCTGCTTAAAACAACTACCAATACCTGATGCTAAACCGCCTCCACCAATTGTAACGAACACATAATCAATGGGTTCTGTATATTTTTCTAAAATTTCTAAACCAATTGTTCCCTGTCCTTCTATCGTCTTATCGTCGTTAAAAGGATGAACAAAGACAGTTCCATTTTCTTCACTATCTTTTTTTGCCTCTATAAAACTATCGTCGAATGTATCGCCAACTAAAATTACCTCAACATATTCTTTTCCAAACAACTTTACTTTGTTGACCTTTTGTCTAGGCGTGACGCTGGGCATATAAATTTTGCCCTTAACTTTCATTGTAGCGCAGGCAAAGGCGACGCCTTGGGCATGATTACCTGCACTGGCACATACGACTCCTTTTTCTAAATCCTTGCGTGGAGTAGCCGCCATTTTGTTGTAGGCACCACGGATTTTGAAGGAACGAACAGTTTGTAAGTCTTCCCTTTTTAAGAATAGATTGCAGCCATATTCTTCACTCAAATTAAAATTGCGTTGCAGTGGTGTATTTTCCGCAATTCCATTTAGGCGAACTTTAGCTTTATAAATATTTTCAACGGAAACCAAGGGAGATGTTTTAGTCATAATACAAAGGTCGTTAAAAAAAGAAAGAGAAGAAAATTGCTTTCCTTCTCTTTCTTTTCACATGTAAGCTTGTTTTATTGCTTATTTACTCAAAAGGTGACTTTGAGTCATCATTTGAGTTGCTCTGCAAAATTAAACTTCTGCTTCAACTTTCTGATTCTCAGGACGTAAGCCGCGCACGACTCTACCTGCTTGCCACATTTCGCTATCGCGTAATTCAGCTAATTCAGCTTCCAATTTAACACGGTAATCTGGTTGACTGTTAGAGTCAATAGATAATTGAGCTTCATTTCCAGAAGCAACGCTGTCATACAAGTCATTGAATACAGGCTTCACAGCATCACGGAATTTATCTTTCCAGTCCAAAGCTCCACGCTGTGCAGTTGTTGAACAGTTGGCATACATCCAATCCATTCCATTTTCTGCTACTAATGGCATCAAACTTTGTGTTAACTCTTCTACTGTTTCATTGAATGCTTCACTTGGAGAGTGTCCGCGTTCGCGTAAAACTTGGTATTGAGCTTCAAAGATTCCTTGTACAGCACCCATTAATGAGCCACGTTCACCAGTTAAATCAGAGTAAACTTCTTTTTTGAAATTTGTCTCAAATAAGTATCCAGAACCTACTCCGATACCCAAAGCAACCACACGGTCAAATGCTTTTCCTGTAGCATCTTGGTGAATAGCATAGCTTGAGTTCAAACCACGACCTGCCAAAAACATACGACGCAATGATGTACCAGAACCTTTAGGTGCTACCAAAATCACATCTACATCCGCTGGCGGTACAATACCCGTACGGTCTTTGTAAGTCACAGCAAAACCGTGAGAGAAGTACAATGCATTACCTGGTTGTAAATTTGCTTTGATAGTCTCCCATTGAGAAATCTGAGCAGCATCAGACAACAAGTATTGTACAATCGTACCACGCTTAGTAGCTTCTTCAATGCTGAATAATGTCTCACCAGGAACCCAACCGTCATCCACAGCCTTATCCCATGATGCCGAAGGAGAACGTTGACCCACAATGACATTAAAGCCATTATCTTTCAAGTTCAATGCTTGACCTGGTCCTTGTACGCCGTAACCAATGACAGCGATAGTTTCGTCTTTAAGAGTTTCTAATGCTTTTGCTAAGGGGAATTCATCACGCGTTACCACGTTTTCCACTACTCCTCCAAAATTTAACTTTGCCATATTGAATAGTTGTTAGTTGACAGTTGTTAGTTGGCGGTCTGCCAGATTAACTGTATAGGTTATTTTTTCATTCAAATACACATACATTTGATGTATCTCGAATGTATTAATCATTGATTTATAATGAGTCAGAAATAGATATAAATGTTAGAAGTTTAACATCTAAAATCCAATATCTATCATCTTCTTGATATCCACAAAAACAAAATCTGTGCCTTTGCTTCACAAAATTAAGATTGTTCCATAAAAAAACAGGCAAAAGACGATCTGTCCTTTGCCTGTTTTCTGCTTGAATTACGATTTTAATTTGAATAGAAATCCTATTTTAGATATTCTAATCGCATCAATTCAATGATAGTTAAAGCGATGAAAACCGCTTCTGTTTGCTCATTCATATTAGTCAAAAGTCCGAATGCACGTGGGTTCACACTCTCTGCTTTTAGCGGATTTGCAAGGTTTCCTATCTCTCTGCCTTCCAATAAAACAGGGAAATATTCTTTAGCAGGGTCGCGCTTTACCTGAGCAAATGGTCTATTTTTCTTGGCATCATACAAAATGTGGTCATTACGATATACACCGATAAAGTAATCCCCAACTGCAACATCAATACCTTGCGCTGTAACACGATAAGTAAACTCTTGATTAGAAGTACGCGCATAGATTATCTTCTGCAATTTTCCACCTGCGTACTCCTTCATACGCCAGACAATCAATGGTTCATGATAAACAGAACTAAACTTACCACTAACAGATTTAGTTACACCACTTTTCTTTCCCGTCGTCTCATTCTTCAATGAAAGCAAAATCTTTTCTTCTTCTGTCCATGGCACAAGTCCAGCTACATCAGAAGCCATTTCACTTTTCATGGAAGCTAAATCTTCCCTAACTTTCTTTGGTCCGGCGTTAAAATTCGGCAAGAACTTAGAAAGGAAGTATGTACTCCCTACTAATACACTTGCTACGAATGCCATTCCTAATATTGCGCCCATTTTTTAAAGGTTGTAATAGTTGTAAGGTTGTAGAGTTGTAAAGGTTGCAGAGCGAGGTTTGTACAACCT
>CAZQTE010000295.1:0-7586 GCA_964595615.1 uncultured Saprospiraceae bacterium | reverse complement strand
TGATATCAGCAGCAATCATTTTGTATGGTGAGTCTAACAATTCTGTAGTCAAGATATGCTTGCGGATTTGTAGCAAGTCAAATGTTGTTACAGAAGTATTGTCATATACATCATGCTCAGGAATAACAGTTACATCTGTACCCATTTCAGCCATTAAGCCGTAAGCACCGTTAGCGTCAGAAGAAGTAGTAGTACCGTTGTTTAAGCTAACTGTAGCCGTTGCTAATGCAGCACCGTTTTCAGTTGCTAAAGCACCAGCAATTGTTAATTCATCTGGTCCGTTACATACATTGTCTACGCTTTCGATGAATACTGTAGTCAAACAGTAATCAACATTACCTGCCTCATCTTGGATGTACAAGTAAACACCATTTGGTCCTACATTATCACAAGTGAATTCAATGTTACCATTTGCAGCAGCAGCATTAAAACCATTGTCAGATAAAGAAGCACGTAATTCTAAGTCATCTTGAGCAGTACAGTTATCGAAAGAACCTGCATTGAAGTCAGATGCCCACAATTCTACCATTCCGCCTCCGTTACCGTCAGGCATTAATTCAACAACTAAACCACCTACACAGTAAGGAGTTGGTGCTTTACAGTCACGTACAATAGCGTTGTAAGTGATAGTTGATTGATTACCACAGTTGTCCATAGAAGTTACAGTTACAGCGTAAGTACCTGGAGCTACGTTAGAGTAGTTACGTCCAGTTCCTAAGCCTGCTACAGTGTAAGTAGTCGTTACATTATCAGAACAATCAGAAACTACAGCTTCTGGTAAAGTGATGTTACGGTCACAGTCACCGTCAGCGTCAGAACCACCGTCGATACAGTAGTCTTGGTCACCTGGGTTAGTAATAACTGGTGCTACTTCATCCTGTACTTTTACAGTTTGTACGTAAGTAACGATACCGTCACCTCCGTCGCGGAAACGACGTGTTCCGATTAAGATGTCATCATCTTGGTTATCACCGTCGTATACACACCAGTTAATTGCTGTGTAAGTACGGATAACTTTGTAACATGCATCTGGTACTACGTTGAACGTTTGGTCTTCAGTAGATACTGCGATTAATTCACAGTCGTCATCAAAGATTGTTGGTTCTCCGAAGTTTACTCCAGCGATTTCATCTTGTCCAGCTTGACATTGAACAGTTTGGTCAGCAGGGAAGCTGATGTTCCAGTCATTAACGTGGAATACGTTAATTGTCTGAGAACAAGACTCTCCTACATTACCAGTTGGGTCAGCAACAGACCAAGTACGAGAGATTGTACCTACACCACAAGAGTTCACGTTACGTGACCAACCTGTAGTTACGATAGCCTGACAGTTGTCATCATATAATACATCACCAAATGCATCAGATAATACTGCTGGGTTAGTAGCACCATTAGCTTCTGCTAAGTCCAATGCTGGAGCAAAATTAGTGAAATAATCATCACAAGCGATAGTTGAATTAGCAACATCTTGGATTTTGAAAGGAGCTAATTTGTCCTCAACCAATACGTTCACCATACAGATGTTGTAGTGTCCTTCAAATTCCTCTAGGAAATCATTTGTAAATGAGAATAAATCCGAATCTATAGCAAATTGCACTCCTGAATTATCGAACATAAAATCATCCATTACCAAGAAGTAAACAGATTGTTCTACACCAATATCTGCACATGTATACTCTATGTCTGTTGTATAAAATACAGCATTACCAGTAGGACCAAATGCTTCAGGAAGAAGATCAGCGAACGGACTAACACGAGATGCTAAGAAGTGTACATCAGTACAGTTATCAAAACTACCGTCATCGAAAGTTTCAGCTAAAATTGTAGCAACACCGTCTGCACCAATAGCAACTTGTGTTAATTCATCAGAAACACAGTTTGGAGAAACGCGATCTTCCGTTTGGAAGTTTTCAGTGTAAGTTGATGTGTTACCACATGCATCAGTTGCTGTATAAACAGCTTGGTACTCAGGTTGAGCACTTGTAGTAGAGTACAATGGAAGTTGAACTGAACCACCATTTGTATTCAATGTAGCGATTAATCCGCCAGCCAAATCAAATACAGAAGTTGTCCAAGCATCAACAGTACCACAGTCATCAGACCATGCTAAAGCAGGTAAAGTAACTAATCCTTCACAGATTTCGTGCTCAGCACCATCTGTACCAGCAGTATGTGAAGAAATCACAGCATCCAATTGGTCAGCACCACCGTCAATAGTTGGTCCTGTACTATCCAATACTTTAATGTATTGAACTTGGAAGATTTCATTGTCAGGTGCAGTTGCACACCAGTCAACGACTAACCATTCACGACGGATTTTGTATGTATTTGGACAGATATCATCAATGATGATTTCAGAAGCCAAAGTCGAAGTAATGTTACAGATAGAACCATTAACGATAGCTTGACCGTTGATAGTTGGAGCACCTGCACCACCTACAGTTGCAGCGATAGCAGCATCGTTAGCAACAGAACAGTCGATAGTTACATCAGCTGGAATAGTTACATCTGCCAAAGTTGGACGAGCAAAAGTAATTGTTTGAACACACTGAGCAGTGTTACCACTATCATCAGTTGCAGTCCATGTACGAGTAGTAGTAGCACTTGGTCCACCACAGTCACCAGTAACAGTGAAATCTTCAGATGTCAATGTAGGGTTCATTGTACAGTTATCCGTTGCAGTAATTGCAACAGCTTCAGCAACAGTAGATACATATTCGATGTCTAAGTATACATTAACTAAGATATCATTTGCACCACCGTCAGCAATGTTATTGATAGAAATAATCCAAGTACCACTAGCTTCATCACCTTCAACTACAGAAGGATCACCTAAGAATGGATCGTTAAGTGGCATACCTGATTGTAAGTCACCACCAGTACACAATAAGTTATCAGCAGGAGCTGCATCATCATCTAAGATGAAATCAAAAGCACCACCAATACCAGTACATCCGTTTGGACCAGGAATTACAGTAAAGTTAGTTCCATCAGGAGATGTAACTTGGATATCCAAGTTTCCTAAATCACTATCCAATAATACGATACCTACGTTAACGTCAACAACAGGAGTACCTGCTGGAAGATCAACTACAAGTTCGTAATCATTGTCACCAGCAAGAGTAGCAGTATTTGCAGGAATTGCAAATCTAGCAGTTAAGTTTGCAGGAGCATTAGAGTTAGGATCAGCTTGATCTGTACAAGATAATGTAACAGCAGGACAATCCAAAACAGGAGCAATCTTATCTTCAACAATAATAGAACCCCAACAGAAGTTACCTGTTGATAATTCAGTTACACGTACAATGAATTCTTCACCAACGAAAGAACCGTCGATAACATCACCTAAGTCTTGACCTAAGTTATTCATTACACTTACAGAGAAAGACTCATCACAACCATCAGCACCTTCAAGTACTACGTCTGGAGTAATAATAGCAGCACATGCATCATCAACTGAAACTTGAACATTATCATTACAAGATAAAGAAGCAGGTCCTTCAGTAATCAAAACAGTAAAGCTAGAAACAACTGGACATCCTACAGTTTCAGGAGTATCTGAACTTGGAGGATTATCACCGTTGAAAAATACATCAACAACAACAGTACCTGCACCTAAAGCAGCAGGGTCTAATTCTGTAACAACAGCACCGTCAATCTGGAATTCAACACTTTCAGGAGTTGAACCTAAAGCATCAACAGCTTCTAATGTCAATGGAACACCATTAGTACAGTAAGACGCAGCTAAGCCAGTTACAGTAGGACGAGGTTGGTTACATAAGTTAGCAATCTCTAAAGCAAATATACCGTCAGTAATAGCTACATCATAACCCACTCCATCATCATGTGTACCAAGAACTTGGATGTTACCATCCATATCAACATCTGTTAAGATATCACCAGCACTTAAAATTCCATCGCCATCTGTATCTGTGTGTGTATCACCACCTGTTAAACCAGTAACAGTGAAACCTGCACCTGCAGTAACCTCCCAAGCAGAACCTGGAGCTACATCAAGGATATCTATTTCTTCGTTAAAGTTACCTAAAACAGTTACTACACCATCAGTCAACTCAGTAGGTACATTACAAGTACAAGGGTCAAAGATTGAAGGAATAGTTGGTAAGTAACAAGGATCGGTAACAGTAGCAATGTCATTTGTTACTAATGGTACAATACCACAAGCAACATCAGCAACCCAACCTGCTTGAGTAACAGAAGCATCAGAGTCAAAGAAGAATGTTAAACATCCTGTAGCGTTAGTTGCAGTAATAGTACCTGGGTTGTTATCATTCGTAAAAGAACCAGCAGCTAAACCACCACTACCTGCAGGTGCACCACTATCAATTAATGCGGCTGGATCAACCATGTCAGAGTCATAAATGAAAAGTCCGTCCCAGTTATTTTCTACTTGGAATTCAGAAAAAGCAACCGTTACTTTATCACAAGCAGGGTCTCCTGTTGGACAGATTACTGTCTCAGCAACACCTCCTGCTATTGTATTAGTAGGGTAATTTCCTCCTGCTCCACCTGGATCAGTAAATTGGTCACCACCACAAAAGTTTGGTAAAGTAGTAAAGAAGAAAGGACCAGCCCAGTTAGAGTCGCCATCAGCACCTTCACAATTTTCCATTACGTAAAATACGTATTCTGTATTTGGTTCCGTCAAACCTGTAACAGCTAGTTCAGTCACAGTAAGACCAGTAGTTGTAGTACCTGTACCAGTAGTTGGATCAGCTGGAGGGAAACCTACATATACAGACCAAGTGTTATCACCGTCTTGTACATTATTAGAAGTCCAAGAAAGATCAGCACCGTCAAATGTTACGTTTTCAGCAATTCCGTTAGTAGGATCAGAACAATTCGGACGCGGAACACAAGAAAATAATGCAGCAAAACCAGGATCAGTTACAGAACCATCAGATGTCAACTGGATAGTCAAACAACCAGATGTACCAGACGCAGTAATTACACCTGGTGAATTTACTCCTGTGAATGAACCTAATGAAGGAGCATTAATGTCAGTACCATCAAAAATGTTAACAAAGTCGAAGTTAGCTTCCATTTCGAAAAAAGTAAAATCTAACTCAACTAATTCAGTGGTAGCATCCGTAGGACAAATAGTAGTAATAGTGTTTTCGCTACTCATGTAATCCCCTGCAGATCCACCAGAATCAAATAAATTACCTGGACCACAGTCAGTAACTGTAGTTGTAGCATTAGGAGTTTGGTCAAAGTCAGCAGCAAAAGTACAAGGACCAGCAAAGTTAGCCGCTGGATCAAAGTTAGTTGCCACAGGGTTATCACAACCGAAAACGATTGGATCACAAGATACAGCATAGTTAGCTTCTGGACGACCACCTGTAGAACATGCTACAGAGCCATCAGAGATAACACCAAAAGTGATACAATCACCTGGGTTAGTAGATGCGAAAGTTAAACCTGCTAAAGGGCCATCTATAAATGGACCAGCAGGATCTGTTAAATCACCAGCAGGACCAATGTGAACGTATAATTCGTCCCAACCTGCCTCAATATCACCATCTAAAAACTCTATGTTTAAAGATGCGCCCGCATCTGGGCAGTGTGTAGCTAAGAGAACCTCAGTAGTGCCATCTCCTGTTGCATAACAGAAGGACTCCAGTGAGTCTCCACACTGTGCGTTCAAATTCACGCCGCAAAGCAACATGAACGCCAGTGAGAAAAATGAAAGTATAATTTGTTTCATGACTGTTTTTTTAAAAACGATTAGAATTTGTTGTGTAGTTCAAAAATCAGGTATTAATTACGTAGGTAATCCGTTACCTCTTCAGTTATTGCATTTACATTAGCCATAGTAAACGTACCAAGCTGTAATGCTTTCTGAGTTAATTTTGAATCTGCATTTTCAAGCGCATCTTCAACAGTTTGACCATTTTGAATGTCTGCACCTACGTAAGCATAAAATTTCCATTTAGCATACTCTGCATCTGTAAGATTAGCAGCTTTCACTGTCGTTTCAAATTCAGTCTTTTTTGCTTGTAGTAGCTTTAAAGCTTCCGACGAGGTTACAAACTCGCTTTCATTTTGCTCCATGCCTGTGTTAAGAGACTGAGCGCTCACTTGTGTAGTTCCTACAAAGCACAATAGGAGTAACAGTGTTAGACCGTTTCTCCATGCTTTAGAACTTAAGAGAGAATGCATTTTTTGCATTAAACTCGTTTTCTTCATGAGATTACAATTTTGATTTAAAATAAAAATAATTCAAGATGTTTTTCTTCAACCATTTAAAACACTTGCTTGAATAAAAAATGTGTGTAAATCAGTGTGTGTGTTAATAAATAATATTGGTGTTCTCACAGTGTTTGACATAAAACCGCAATAGCAGCAGCAGTCGTGGACTGTGAAGCAAAAACCATCCAATGAAAGGAAAAAAATTAAGATATCCGAGAGAAAAAAAGATGAGTACATTCAAAAAAAGGTACAGCCTCGCCTGTGCGAAACAGTACCTATTGTTTCTTCAATGAAGATCCGTTATTGAGTGTAAGATTCGTTTTCAACTTTTGGATTATAATTTGTTTAACGCTCGTTTTCAAGGCTTTACGAGCAAAAGAAAATAAAAGTCAATGTGTGTGTAAAGACTTTTAATTAAATAATCCTATACAAAAAAATCGTAGTGTGTGGTACGCTTTTTTCAGATTATTTCCTCTTTGGATTGGCTTTCGCCTAAATTTGTTAATAGCAGACCGTTAAAATAATTTCTTTTGGATGATTAGCCAAGAAAGCTGACTTCACATATAAAAGAATCGCTTAGGTCGCAAATGTATAATTGGTCAAAGAATTACCTAATGTTGTTGAGTTCCTTTCCTCCTCAATATTCACTACTGGAACCAGTATAAATTTCTTAAATGAAAAAATAAGATTGCTTAAGTCTTAATTTACTAATTTCATTTAAAAAATCTAGTAATCGTTTTAAAAGAAAACGAGTTTATTCACAAAAGCTACTAACTAGTTCAACAAGTCAAACTAGAGTTAATAAGCTTTCTATTTTTCTAAAAAATCCAAAAACCTTTGAAAATAAAATACGCGGGTAAGTGTTTCTTTTGACTGATATAAATCGGTTGGGAAATGTCTATATACTAAAGTGTCAAAAAGCGTATTTCTTAAATGCGGTATTGGATTATAATTTGTTTTTTTAATATTTATATTTAACAGATACAAAAGTATACTTATTTATTCATTTGTATCTACCTAATGTAGGGTATTTATCATATTAATTTTTTAACGACTACCCAAATCACTGTTTTACTAAGACAAAGATATAAGAAATTTAAAATTTACAAAAATTATATTTGATTTAAAGAAGCATTTTCGTTTTTTTGATTTTGTCAATCAAGTATTTATGAAAATATAAATCCTCTCATCCTTAATATACCTATATATAAACCACTTATTATCAAATAAGTACAAGTTGATATTAAAAGAAAAAATAGTAGAAACTCATTCAAAAAAAGATTCGAAAATTATTGAACTTAAAAGCTGTTTAAATTTAATTAGGAATGCGAGATTAATAGATTCAGAATCTGAGCCGCTTATTTTTTCGTTTA
>CAZQTE010000294.1:0-7590 GCA_964595615.1 uncultured Saprospiraceae bacterium | reverse complement strand
TTAGAGTTCAAGGCTTTTTATTTGTACTAAAGTCTGACATAAAGAAAGTTGAGAGTTGAGGAGTTTGTGCAAAACTCTCAACCTTTTCCCTCTTTTGACGCCAATTAAGCAAATCACGCACATTAGAAAAGATTAGGCAGCGAAAACAAAACTGGTTTCCTCTAAGCAGCAGAAACGAATTACATTTTTGAACAATACGACATTCCTATGAAAAAGATTCTTACTTTTTTATTTGCTGCAATTTCTCTATCTCTTTCAGCTCAAGACTGTTTAAATTTACCCGACACAACTTTCGTTTGTGGTTTTGAGACAGTTTTGCCAACGACAGATTTTACAGGTTCTTGGACTTATCTCTGTGACGAGAGTGAAGGAACCGTAGCTATGGGATTTGATATAGATGGTAACACAGAAGTGAAAATCAATGAATGTGGAGAATACTACTTTTCCTTTTCTGCTGTTTCTCCCGAATGTACACAGATAGACACCATATTGATTTATTTTGATGACCCAAGTACAAATAGTAGCTATGGCAGTTCGTATGGAAGTTTAGAATATGATGATTATGGATGTCATAATGGAGGTTCTAATTGTGCTGATGGAGGAGGTCCCGTCACTATCAGTATTAGTGGTGCTAGTCCACCAAGTACAGATTGGGAATTTAGTGTCACAGGTGCTTGTTCATCAACTAACTACTTAGCAGAAGCAATAAATGCAAGTGCTGACGGTTGTGAAGCTGATGATATTGTTGTAGTCATCGTCGAAGCAGGAGATTTAGATACGGTATTATTTACAGCGCCAGAAGATTATGTCTATCCTCAGATTGAATTTATTCTTGATAGTTTACAAGCCGAATTTGCAGACTCTTTGGCTGATAATGGATGTCAATTGATAAATCCAGGCTGTTCTTCCATTTGCATGGATAATCCTGAAATGGAGGGCGATACAGTTGTTTTTGATACCATTCATACTATTATACCACATCGTATAGGTGGAAATTGGTCATTAATTATCGGTGATACTTGTTTAATTTTAGAGGACTCTACCGTTTTTGCCTATAATGATTTTGTGAATTTACGCTTGATAGTTGCACCTGGTGCTGATTATTACGGGCCTAATTCGATTAATTGGTCTTTAGAGCAACAATATACCAATACCGCAGGAGATACAATATATGGTGGTATTCAAGGAAATTACGACTTAATAGCACAATGGAAGGAGTTCTTTGAATACGATACCATTACTAATATTGTTCAACATACTATTCCAGATTTAATTTGCAATGGATGTGGAGGTAATTTTTATGGTTATAATGAAGCAATAAATCCTGAGCCTCCTGTCTATGATTGTGGTCCTATTTTTCTAAGTTTCTACTACGATGAATGTTTTTGTAATCCTCCTTATTTAGATGTATTTGTACATAATGATATCAATTGTGCAGAACCATGTACTGAAGTTGAGTTTATAACTGATGCTTGGGCTCCAAGTTTTTCAATAAATGGACCAAGTGGTTTTACCAATACGAGCGGTTTTTCCTTTTCAGCTTGCGAACCAGGCAACTATAGTGTTGATATGATAACAAGTTTTGGTTGTGTTGAATACACCTCATTTACTGTTATCGGAGACTTTGAAGAATTTGAAAGTTCATTTAATGCTGAAGTTTGCGAAGGTGAATGTTACAGTTGGAATGGGCAAGACTACTGTAGTTCAGGTAGTTATGAACAAACATTAATAGCAGAACGTAATGGGTGCGATAGTTTAGTGACCTTGAATTTACTTGTCAATCCACTACAAGAAGAATTTGATTTTCAACAAGTTTGTTTTGGAGAAACATATAATGGTTATCCTCCCGGGACTTATCAAGAAATAATCCAAGACCAATGTCTAGTTTTGCATCTAATAGTCGAGGAATTATCACCAAGTCCGCCTCAAAGCTTTACGGCGGTAGTTTGTAGTGGAGAATGCTATACTTGGAATGGGCAAAATTATTGTTCTTCTGGTGTTTATAATTCGATAGAAATAGACCAAAATGGATGTTCTTACGAGTCAAATTTGGTATTGATAGAAGAACCAATTCCTACTGTTTCTTTATCAGTTTCAAATGATATTGATTGTGAGAATGAAAGTGCCACTTTAAGTGTACCAAATCAAATGGGAACTTATGAATGGTCAACAGGTGAAACTGGAACTTCCATCACTGTTGAAGCTGCTGGACAATATTCAGTAGTGTTTACTTCTGAAAATAATTGTTCTACTTCTGTGGCGACAACAGTCGAAGGAACGACAGAGAACACCACTTTAGAGGAAATTTTATACATCTGCCCTGGTGAATGTATTATGGTGAATGGGCAAGAAATCTGTGAGGCAGGAATGTATACCAATGTAGTTGAAAACGGTGCTTGTACAACTACATTTATAAGTGAAGTTCGTCAAATGTACGCCGAAATTTTCCCAACTATAGTTCCAAGTTTAGATTGTGACAATAATCAAGGAACATTATATCTTGGCTTTAATAATGAATGGTCAGCATTTTTAGAATTTACGATTACTTACCCTGATGGCAATGTGGTTCAAACTACTGATATGCCTTTAGTCAATAATATCACACAAGGAGGAACTTATGAATTCATCGGTTATTACTATAGTGCAAATGGTAGTACCTGTGAAACAACCTTAGAATTAGAAATAGAAGATAATTCTGAACAAATTGAAGTATCTATGTCTGGTAATCCAGAAATAAGTTGTCTGACAGGCTATACTCAAGCTGAAACAAATGAATTAGAAGGTTACCAATATCTCTGGTCAGGTCCGAGTATTACTTCTTCAAACATGAATCAAGTTAATCCAGAATTGACAGAAGAGGGAGTTTATACATTGACGGTCTCTAACCCAGACTCAGGTTGTTCAACAGAGTCCTCATTTACAGTTTTACCTCAGCCTGAAGTTGAAGTTTCGACAGCAATAGAAGAGCAAATTAGTTGTCAAACAGGTTTTGTGCTACCACAGACGACTGTTTATTCTGATTACGATTATGTTTGGTCTGGAAATGGAATTTCTGGAGAAAATATGAATGATATTAATCCAGAATTAAGTCAAGCAGGTATTTATAGTGTGGTGGTTACAAATCCCGTTAATGGTTGTAATGGTACAGCTGAATTTACAGTCTTAGCACAGAATGAAATCAGTGCACTTGCAGACTCACAAGCAAGCTGTGAAGACAGTGCAGATGGTCAAGCAATAGTGACAGATGTTTATGGCGGAACAGCACCATACCTCTACTCTATCGATGGCGAAAATTGGCAGACAGAAACTGCCTTTACCGATTTAGAAATTGGTGATTACATTCTACAAGTACAAGATGCAGATAATTGTGAAACACAAATTTCAGCATCTGTAGCTTCACTCCCAGGATTACCAGAAATAGAAGTAGAGATTTCAGAATTTAGCATCTGTGGTACAGAAGAAATCATCATTGATGCGAGTGTTCCACAATCAGAAAATCTTAACTATTTGTGGTCAAATGGTGAGACTGGTGCAATTCTAACAACTTCTACATCAGGTGATTACGAGGTAGAAATTAGTAATAATTGTGCATCAGAAACGATAGCTTATACTGTAGAAAACGCAGTAAATGACCCGAATAAATTCATTTTTGTACCCGATGCATTCTCACCAAATGCTGACTCTAACAATGAGAGTTTAAAAGGATATTTTGGAAAAGAAGTCCTTGATTATCAGTTTAGGGTCTTTGACCGTTGGGGGAATTTAGTCTTCAATTCTACCAATCCCGAAGAAGGCTGGGACGGCAGCAAAAAAGGTCAAAAATTATCCACTGGCGTTTACATCTGGCAGATGATGGTTAGAATGGAGGGCTGTGAAGAAGCTGTGCAGACAGTTGATATGTCTGGAGATGTGCTTTTGTTTAGGTAAAGAGGGTTGTGAGGTTGTGGGTTGTGAGGTTCGGCTGCACTGGTTAGAACGGCGCCCTAACCACCCAAAACCTCACAACCCTCTTACTTAACACAAGAAACCACACCATAAAACCAAGCGCCCATTTCTAAGGCCTCCCATTGATAAATGCTGCCAATATGATTGCCATGTTGCGTTTTTGAGCGTACCCCAATGAAGTTTAGAAAATTACCAAGTGTGCGGTACCGAACCGATTGTTGGTGTAAATTACGAAGAGAAACCCGCGCATATTTTGTGTAATCACGCATCAAAAAAGACGAAAAACCCGCCTTGTCAGAATGCGAACGATGCTCTAATGCAGTATCAATATCTGCAATTGCCCAGCGATTGAGCCAATCTTCAATTTTCTTATCCTGCTCTGCTGGTAAAGGACGGTCACAGCGAATATATTCTGCCATAATCAAACGTCCGCCTGGCTTTAAAACGCGGTAAGCTTCTTTGTAAAAGTCCGCTTTTTGTGGTGCATGACAGACGCTCTCACAAGCCCAAACAACGTCAAATGTATTGTCTTCAAACGGTGTATCTGTGTAACTTGCTTTAACAAAATTAGCTTTATCTTCTAAGTCTCTTTCTTTTGCAAACTGCTCACAATCAACTATTTGTGTCTGCACAGGCGTGATGCCAGTAACAATTGCTCCGCGCTCTGCAGCCATCCAAAGACTACTTCCTCCTTTACCACATCCTGCATCCATAACACGATCTCCTGGCTTGATGTCAGCCAGATTTGCCATGACGCGATTTGTATTCAACAAGGCGTCCGAATGGTTGTGTGCATTCTCGTCATAAAAGCCGAAATGAACAGCTAAATTGTCTTTGTTTAACCAAACTTTATCGTAGTCAAATCGTGTTTCGTCGTAATATTGAACGACGTCTTTGATGCTTGGATTTTTTGTGTATTTGTTCATTTAATAGTTGACTGTTGTTGGTTGTCAGTTGACGGTATTTAAACATCTAAATGGTTATGCCTAGAGAGATGCCGTAAAATAAATATTTTGAGTGTAAAGCAGGCTGTCTTGCTTGATTAAAAGTCTGTATGCGGGCATTTGGGAAAAGATAAAAACTACTGCCATTCTTCATTTCTTTGTTCCAGATGAATCCTAATTGAGTGTGCATATTTAAAAGACGCGTTTGCGAATCTGCTTCGATTAATGAAGTATTTTTTTCAATACGGTCAGGATATGTTGAAATTGATTTAGAAGTTTGAAACATTCTTAGTGTTGGAGATTGACCAAGAGAAAGTTGGAATGCATCTGATTTTTTAGAAAGTTGAATATTTAATCTTAGTGGAAATTCTACGTAAAAAGTAGAGTAAGTAAAATCTATCTTAGTTGGAAGTTCTATGTCTGGTTCTACATTTGTCCAACCACCATTTCCGTCATGCTGACTTCCCCAACGTAACTCATTACCACCCTGTCCAAAAGAAAGAATAGCTGCTTTAACGCCCGTCTGGAGAGTTAATTTTTCTGTTAAAGATATATTGACAAGTCCTCCCAAATCATAAGCGAATTTACTCTTATATAGAGAAGCAATGTAGGAAGAACCCGAAAAATCACCATCACTCAAAATGACTACATCAGAGAAACCTGCCGTTTTTTCAATCGAAAAGCGCACCTTATCTTTCTGAGAAAAAGCGAATAATGGGAGAAAAAGTAAAGAGAAAATAAATAGATTTTTCATTGAGTTTGAGTTTTAAAAGTGAAATTAGCAGGAACAAATGTACTTAAAATCTAAGACACCCGTAGCTCCCGAAAAGCCTTCCCCAAACATTTAACAATATCACTAGCCAAAAGCGACTCCTGCTCCATTTCCTCCGCCGCAATATCGCCCGCCAAACCGTGCAAATAAACCCCAACGGCACATGCCTCCAAAGGAGAATAACCAGAAGCTACCAATCCTGTCAAAACTCCTGTTAACACATCTCCACTACCGCCTGTCGCCATACCTGGATTGCCTGTTCCATTAAAATAAGCAATACCTTCTGGAGTCATAATCACCGTATTCCCGCCTTTTAAAATGATAAAAATCTTGTAAGATTGGGCAATAGAACGCATAATTTCTAAACGTTCAAAGCTATCTTTTGTCTCTCCAAATAAGCGTTCAAATTCTTTAGGGTGTGGGGTTAGAATGGAGTCTTCGGGTATTAAATCAAGCATTTCCTTATTTTGGGAAATGATATTTAAAGCATCTGCGTCAATGACCAATGGTTGTTTTGCATTTTCTAATAAATCTGATAATGCTTTGACTGTCAGCTCATTAGTTCCTAAACCTGGACCTATACCAATTGCTTCATATTTACTCAAATCTTCACATTCCGTGAAAACAGTTTCATGCTTATCGACCTCAACCATTGCTTCAGGAAAGCTAATCTGTAAAATTTGATATGCACATTTTGGAGCGTGAACAGTCACTAAGCCTGCACCTGCCCGCAAGGTCGCTTTTGCCGCCAAAACTGCTGCACCGACTTTTCCATAACTTCCCGCAATCATCAAGGCATGACCGAAAGTTCCTTTGTGGTCGTGCGGCTTTCTATCTTGTAAAAGAAAACGAACATTATCTCCATTCAAATAGTGATTATTCGTCTGAAATGCGGTGTCAAACTCCACATCTTCTTCTTCTAGTTTAATATCGCCAATGACCCACTCTCCTACTTCGTCTTGATTTTCTGGCATAAAAAAAGCCAGCTTTGGAGAGTGAAAAGAGTAGGTTTTATCGGCTTTAAAACCAGGGTTCATAGTTGCTTTATCGACAAAAAGTCCCGACGGTATATCAATAGAAACATTCGGTGCTTCAAAAGAAATATAATCTAAAATATTACACCATTTTTGTGCTAAGGGTCGATTTAAACCTGCACCTAAAACGGCATCAATCACAAAGTCTTCTGGATAAACACCTTCTAAATCCTCAAACATCTCAACACCTTTCACTTCTAATGGAATTGCCTTCACGGCTTCATAATTCGTTTTAAAATCCTCACTTTTGTTATCACTAACCCGCAATAAATAAACTGACACCTCAAAATTCAAAGTGTGTAAAATCCTCGCGATTGCCATGCCGTCTCCTCCATTATTTCCTGTACCGCATAAGACATGGATGTGCGTATCAGGAGTCACAGCGTCAGTTTCTAATAACCAATTCACGAAAGTCATCGATGCACGTTCCATGAGTTGCCAAGAAGTGATTTCTTGTTCTTTTATGGTATAAGCGTCTAATTTTTGAGTTTGTTTTGGTGTGTAAATTTTCATACTGGTGGTATTTTTGTTGCAAAGTTAGTTTTTTTGTGTGAAAAAGGAAGAGTCAGGAGTCAGGCTGCCCTTGCTTGTACATGTACTGACAAACAGACTTGTACTACAAAATTTTTCAACGCAGAGACGCAGAGACGCAGAGTTTTTAAGCATGACTTTCATAGAATACGTGTTCAAGAGAGAGCAGAAAGGAAATCTTATGATTTCGGAGCATCTCAAATTTAGGCTACAAGTTTCATTGTCAATACATGTACAAGTTAAAGCAGCCTGACCCCTGACTCCTGACTCCTCCTTTTACACTAAAAATCAATATCACCTCCTCCTCCTCCGCCACCACCGCCGCGTTGACCTCTATTACCACCGCGTTTGCGTTTTTCTTGTC
>CAZQTE010000293.1:0-7625 GCA_964595615.1 uncultured Saprospiraceae bacterium | reverse complement strand
AAAAAATCTACAAAAAAGCCGTTCAGAACCAAACATTCTGAACGGCTTTCCAGTAAAAGGAACCTCACAACCTCACAACCTCACAACCTCACAACCTCACAACTCCAAAATCCCCTCCGGCAAGTCCATAACGACAATTCCCGACTTCTTATCCACATCCTCAATCAAAGCGTCATTCATTGGCAAAAGAATTTCGTTTCCTTTGTAAGTTACTTGTGCCATTTCTTGTTGTGGCATTTCGATAATATCTTCAATAATACCGACTTCGCCTGCTGTTAAATCAACTATTTTATAACCTTTATACTTTCGGAATTGTAAAGTATCTTCCTTCGTGAAATCGTACTGTCTTTCTTCATCTTTTAAAATATCCTCTCTTCGCAAATACATTTGCTTTGCCGTATAGGGCACTGCATCCTCATTATTCATAATATCCTCAAACAAGATAAAAGGTGTATCATTCATACGGATATTTTCAACGAAAAACGGAACTTTTCCGCCGTCGATATCCAAAAAAATAAACTCCGCAGCAATGAAATCTTCGGTGAATTCCTCAAATAAATGCACTTTTAATTCGCCCTCCGTACCGTGGACTTTTTTAGTGCGACCGATATGTGTATATTTTAAATTGTGCATTTTAGTCATATTGAAACAAAAAAGGAGAGAAACTAATTTCCCTCCTTTTTCGACTTTTATACCATTATTGAGTGATTAAAATCATTCAAAATTCGAAATTACTTAACAGCCTGTATTGCTTTAATCGCGCGTCTCTCTGCCATGTTTTTCTTCAAATTGAACCATCTATCCTTAAAGATAAAACGCATAACTTCATCCAAATGTGTCATAAATCCAATCTGATAAACGCCACGCATTCTCTCCTTAAATGAAGGACTCAGAGAACGAATTGAAAAGCCAATACCCGCTGAATTGTACTCAATGTGATGCCACCAACCCGCAGGAATAAAAATAGTATCACCTGCTAAAATCGTAGAATCATAGCCCGTCACATGATGTAAGCCTGGGAATTTTTCGTAATCAGGATTGTTAATATCAATCGAAGTATGTGTACCAAAAGGAAAACGGTACATCAATTCAGAATATTTTGGGTCGAATAAAACAACGCGTTTATTTCCCGCTAATTCTGTCAAGAAAACATTAGAGTTGTCCATATCGCGGTGAATACGCGTGACCGCACCTTCACCACCAAAAAAGGCTAATGGCAAGAATTTCAGCACCTTGTCAGCAATGTCTGGAAATTCAAAATCTTTAAAAAGTTCTTTTTTATGCTTAAAAACATTGAAAAGGAAAAGACGCTTTGAAGTCGGGCCAGACTGAACTAAGTCGATATAATCGCCAAATTTCATCTTGTCAGGGGCACCTTTATAAGAACGGTCAGCAGAAGCTTTCTTACCTTCAGCGTCATAGACACCTACTTCTAAATCCCCTAATTCCTTTTTAAAATACTCAAATCCCCACTTTGTATATAGCGGAGAGTCTTTTCCATAGAAATTTTTAATGATAACCGGTTTTTGCGGTATCATATATTTCGTTTGAAACTCTTCTCGGGTAATATTTTCTACCCTTTCTAATCCATCTATTAATTGTAAAGGCATCTAACA
The DNA here is from genome assembly GCA_964595615.1 of uncultured Saprospiraceae bacterium. GTDB lineage: Bacteria > Bacteroidota > Bacteroidia > Chitinophagales > Saprospiraceae > JAHDCG01. The sequence continues at coordinate 6,009 of CAZQTE010000293.1, read as the reverse complement.
GTATTGGTTAACTTAATGTCGGTTCTCAATAATTTTTGCAAAGATAAGTTTATGATTTTAAAATGCACTAATACTTTAAGAAGTAATGCTAATGTGTCTGCACTTTAAAAATTTTTTAACAACATGCTTTGATAAATAGTTCGAAATTGAACATTGAAATTTAATTTAAAAGTACTCCAACTTCCTTACGTATTGCTACTTGTGCTTTCTGTAATGGCGTCAAACCTTCAACTTGTTCCAAATAATTACTAATCATATTAGCAAACTCCTTCGCAGTAGCATTTTCGGCAAGTTTCTCATACAAACCATTGATAACTACTAAATTATCATCTTTACATAGTTTGATAATTTGCCACAAGTTTTCTGAGACATAGACTTGCTGTGTCATATTGTGTTCGTATTCTTGTTGAATTGCCATCATTAGACCTACACGCAAAGAAGCTGCAGATTGGTCTTGAGTTGGAAGTCGCATTAATAAATTATTCAAAGAAATACGCTCACAAAATAAAGCCAAACGTTCGTAAGCAGTCAATTTTAACGGTACTGTAATAGTAGATATTTTGTCTGTTTTAGTTTTTTGCAATTCTGCATGGCGCATTGCCAATTCCGTTTCAGAATGCTTAGTCATCAAAAAATAAATCGTGATAAATACGATAAGAGCAGGAATGGTTAATTTTAAAATTTCAAGAAAGACTTCCATAGTTGTTTTTTAATATTTTAGTGGGAAACTTGAATTTTGGTATTTTTGTGTTGTTAAATAGGTGTCAGAAGTCAGGTGTCAGGCTGCTTTGACTTGTACAGGATAAAGCAGCCTGACACCTGACACCTCGTCCCTGACTCCTCTTATTCCGCAAAAGTAACGCAAAGAATGAAAAAAGAAACAACCTTTTGCATTATTGCGCTGTTTTTATTTGGAATGGAAACTTTAAGAGGATTTTAGTGTGCAATTAAGACAAAAAATCCTTAAATTTGTGGACTGAACAATAAAAATATTGATATTTTGATTTAGAGAAGGAATGAAGAGTAGTCTTGTGTTCATTCAAAATTCAAAATTTAGAATTCAAAAATATTATGACAACAACAGCAATATTACCAGTTACATTAACACCAGGCGCGATAGTACAATTAAAGCGCATTCGTGAAGAACAAAATATTACAGCACAACACGGCTTACGTATCGGCGTAAAAGGTGGTGGTTGTTCTGGATTTACTTATGTATTAGGTTTTGATACACAAAAAGATGGCGACCAAACTTTTGAAGTAGAAGGTATGCCTGTTTTTATGCAAAAATCTTCATTGATGTATCTAATGGGAATGGAAATTGACTGGGTAGAAGGTTTACAAAACCGTGGTTTCTCATTCAACAATCCAAACGCTACAGAATCTTGCGGTTGTGGAACTTCTTTCTCTGCGTAAAAAGAGATTTTTCGTTCTGAAAAAGAGGAATTGTATTATGCAGTTCCTCTTTTTTTGTGTGTGAATACCAAAGTTAGCTCCAATCATCCACACATCGAAAATGTTTTTTAGAAGAAAAAATATTGGAGTTTAGCTTGCCCGTATGGGTGGATGATTATAGTTTTAAATTCTTTTAGTGAAACTTATAATAATTTAGTTGCTCTTCGTAGATAAATCCACCTCTTTGATAGAAGAAACGATGCTTTAGTCAACCAAGTGAGACCTTGTGTCGTTAGGAAGAGAAATATTAGACGATAGACGTGAATAGTCTAACATCCAAGGTCTAAAATCTAACATCTTAAAAAAACAATGAATATAATCAGAATCCTTATTCCCGCCTTATTAATTTTCCTATTGGATTATTACGCATTTCAGGCATTAAGGACCATTAGTGGAAATTGGTCGCAAATAACAAGAAATATAGTTTTTAGTATTTACTGGCTCGTTCCAATTTTAGCAATTGGCATGATGACAGCAGGAGCCTATGGTTGGTTAGAAAGTTTGAATAAGACAACATACACCTTTTTGCGTAGTTTCTTGACTATAGCTTATGTTGCTAAAATCCCAATGGTAGCCTTACTTTTAATCGATGATTTACGCCGTTTATTTGTCTATGCGCAAGCACAATTTAATGGAACGACAGAATACTCTAAAAGCCGCAGTAATTTTCTTGCGACCACAGGAGTTATCTTAGGCGCATTACCATTTGTGACCTTAATCTACGGTATCATTCGCAATCGTTATCGCTATAAAATCTTTCGGGAGACAGTCAAATTAGAAAACTTACCCGAGAGTCTAAAAGGCTTGAAAATCGTACAAATTAGTGATATCCATAGTGGCAGTTTTGACCAAATAGACCCTGTAAAGCGTGCGGTTGATTTGATTAATCAAGAAGAAGCAGATTTAGTTTTCTTTACGGGTGATTTAGTAAATTCTATAGCCGCTGAAATGACGAATTACATTGATGTTTTCTCAGAAATCAAGGCAAAAAAAGGCGTTTTTAGCGTCTTAGGAAATCACGATTACGGCGATTATCATAATTGGTCAAGTGTAGAAGAAAAGAAAGCAAATTTGGATGCTTTAAAGGGCATTCACCGACAAATGGGTTGGGATTTACTTTTGAATGAAAACAGAATATTAGAGGTTAATCAAGAGAAATTTGCCGTCATTGGCGTAGAAAATTATTCTGCTTCTGCACACTTTCCAAAGTATGGAGATTTAAAGAAAGCCTACGCAGGTGCAGAGAATATGCCATTAAAATTGCTACTTTCGCACGACCCGTCTCATTGGGAAAATCAAATTTTAGATACTGATATTGATTTGACTTTCAGCGGTCACACGCACGGTATGCAATTTGGTATTGAAATCCCAGGTTGGTTCAAATGGCCACCTGTAAAATACGCCTATAAACAATGGGCAGGACTTTACCAAACAGGAAAACAGTACCTTTATGTCAATCGCGGATTGGGATTTTTGGGCTATCCTGGGAGAGTTGGGATATTGCCAGAAATTACAGTGATTGAACTTGCATAAATCTTAATATGCCATATCTCCAAGATATGGCATATTTCTTCAAGAAATAATTTACTTAAAAAAATCACATAATAAGATATGCCATATTCTGAAAATATGGCATATCATGGAGGAATTAAACATGCAAAAACACACACTTTTCGTAACAGGCATCGACACTGAAATTGGCAAAACAATTATCTCCTCCATATTAGTCCAAGCTTTAAAAGCAGACTATTGGAAACCTGTACAAGCAGGCGATTTGGACGATACAGATAGCCACAAAATCGAAAGATACGCCGAGGCAGCAAGGATACATCCAGAAGGATTTCGATTGAATACGCCTATGTCTCCCCACGCGGCGGCAGCTATCGATGGCGTTAAAATCAGCTTAGATGATTTTCAGATTCCTGAGACAGATAATCATCTGATTATTGAAGGAGCAGGAGGACTTTATGTGCCTTTGAATGACAAAGATTGTGTAATAGATTTGTTGGCTAAATTACAAGTGCCTGTCGTCTTGGTTTCACGAAATTACTTAGGAAGTATAAATCATACTTTGTTGAGTATCAATGCCTTGAAAAATAAAAATGTACCGATATTTGGTGTCATATTTAATGGAGAAAGTACTCCCACAACGGAGCAAGTCATTGAAAGTATGACAGGTATAAAAGTATTAGGCAGGGTAGAGGAGATGAAAGAAATAAATCGTGAAGAAATTGCGAAAGCTGCCGAAAAATTCCGTTTTTTGTGATAGGCGAGAGGGGCGAAGCGAGAGGAGAGAGACGCAAGCCTTCCAACTAACAACCACCAACTACCAACTTAAAAAAAAATGGCTTTTTCTTTTCAAAATCTTTTAGATAGAGTTTTCCCTTCGTCACGTGGAGAGGAGTTAAAGCAGTTTGCTTATCAGGAAAAATATAACTACAAGAGACAGGGAAGACTTGCTGGCATACCTTATTATTTTGACCGATTTCGTTTGTTGAAAAAGGGAGATTTGAGGACTGTGCATCATTTTATTACGGGAGAATTACCAAGTATTTATGGAAATCTAAGCATTTTTGACTTTCATACGGCAGGAAACAATAAGACGAGAAAAACAAGTGTGATTGAGATAAAATGCGCCAATCAATCTTTTGATGACTTCTACATCAGACCTAAAAATGCATTACACGGATTACAAGAAATATTCTTAAGTCGGGAGCCATTCTTTCCTGAATTGGACGAGTTTAATGAAAAATATATTTTAGAATACGACGCATTCGATAAGGCAAATATTCCCCTCAATTCTGCTGCTTTATGCCTATTGGTAGACAACAAAGATACCTATATCGAGTCCAAAGGCAGACAAATTATTTTTTACTCTAATAAATATCGCCTTTCCCCTGAAGAATTGCGAGAAGGGCTTACATTTGCGGAAAATTTTGTCAGCAAATTACTGTTTGACAATACTGATAACTTTGTTTAGAGATGTTAGATGCTTTACGTTAGGTGTATTGAAAATAAAATTTATAACCTTCATTGACCACGAAATTGTGCTCAATGAAAGTTCCCCCGGTCGGGGGTTAGGGGGCGGAAACGTAGGAATTATGCCTCTTTTCGCCCCCTAACCCCCGACCGGGGGAACTCGCATTTTGCAAATTTTAGTTCTTTGGAGAATAAGTTTTATTTTCAATACAGTTTAGACTTTAAGGGTCATAATCTAACATCTAACATTTAACATCTAAAATCTTCCAATATGCTTTCCGACCTACAAATTCGCGACGAAAAATACGTTTGGCATCCTTATACACAGCATGCAACTGCAAAAACTCCTTTGCCTATTGTGAAGGGAAAAGGCGCAGTCCTCATTGACGAAAACGGCAATGAATATATCGATGGTGTTGCCTCTTGGTGGACGAATACTTTAGGGCATTCGCATCCTTACATCGCAAAGAAAGTTTATGAGCAAATGCTTAGTTTAGAGCACCTTATTTTTGCTGGATTTACACATAAACCTGGGGTAGATTTGGCAGAAAGACTGATGAAGCATCTACCAGATAATCAAGCGAAGGTATTTTACTCAGACAATGGCTCGACGGCAGTGGAGATTGGGGTAAAAATGGCGATTCAATACTTTCATAATCAAGGTATTACGCGTAAAAAGTTGATAACTTTTGAAAATGCTTTTCACGGAGAAACCTTCGGTGCAATGTCGGCTAGTGGTGATTTGGGCTTGAATAATGCTTATTCTGAACACCTCTTCGAAGTTATTCGTATTCCTGAACCTTATGCTGGGCAAGAAGATAAATCAGCTGCTGCTTTAGAAAAAGCAATTGCTGAGAATGATGCTTATGCCTTCCTTTTTGAGCCATTAATCCAAGGTGCGTCGGGTATGAATATGTACGCGCCAGCGGCTTTAGACCGTTTATTGGCGATTTGTAAGGCAAACGGAGTAATAACAATCGCAGATGAAGTTATGACAGGATTTTATCGGACAGGTCGCTTTTTTGCTTGTGATTATTTGGAAAATAAGCCAGACATTATGGCCTTGGCAAAGGGATTGACTGCGGGGGCATTACCTTTATCTGCAACGACTTGTACACAGGATATTTTTGATGCATTCTTATCTAATGACAAACATAAAACCTTATTTCACGGACACTCTTTTACTGGAAATCCAACAGGTTGTGCTTGTGCTTTAGCGAGTTTGGATATATTAGAAAGGGAAGAAACGATACAGGATGTGGCGCGTATTTGTGCGCGTCATGCGGAGTTTAAAGCGCATATTGAAAAGCATCCAAAAGCGAAAGATGTACGTCAGCAAGGAACGATTGTAGCGGTAGAATTTTTGACTGGTACGGAGACTTCTTACTTTAATGACTTGCGTGACAAGTTGTATTATTTCTTTTTGGAAAATGGCGTGTTGCTGCGTCCGCTGGGAAATGTGATTTACGTTTTGCCGCCGTATTGTATGACTGATGCGCAGTTGGCTAAGATTTATGCTTTGATTGAGCGAGCTTTGGATGAGATTGCTTAGTAGTTCATCAAGTTAATAGTGTC
>CAZQTE010000292.1:0-7716 GCA_964595615.1 uncultured Saprospiraceae bacterium | reverse complement strand
GCCGGGAATGATTTGGACAAAAACAGTAACAAAATTTAGAACCAATCACCCCTGCTTTAGGGGCGGGGTAAAAAAAGTCGAAAATTGTCAAAACAGATTTTATGAGAAAGCCCTTGTTACTTACACTTTCCTTTTGTCCACTTCAATATCCCGTCCTTCTTTGCTTCACATTTATTGGTATAAGTCTTACCATCACATCCACAAACAGGTGCATACTCTTCAGGACAAGCACTTAAACTGATTTGCTTGGCATCAAAACAATCTTTTGGAAGAGCGTTGTCACTGCCATTATCACTTCCACATGCTCCAGCTGTCCATTTGATGACTCCCGCATTTTTCGCCATACATTCATTACCATAAGTGACATTATTACATCCACAGACAGGTCGGTATTCCTTAGTACAAGGAGTATTAATCATAATTTTAGAAGCATCAATACACTTCCCACATTCGCCTTCTACGTATTTTAGAATTCCAGCTTTCTCAGCCCCACATGCATTGCTATAAGTCTTAGCATCGCAACCACACACAGGTTTGTAATCCATAGTACAAGCCATTTCAATATCTACTTTCGCTGGGTCAAAACAATCTGTTTTTGCTGGAACTGTAGGTTTTGTTGTTGGAGTCGATGTAGAGTCCGAACTTGGAGTAGGAGTTGATACACCACAGGTGGAAGCTGTAGAAAGGAAGAAAAATCCTATTAGTGCTAAGGCACAAAGTGCGAAACGAGAGATATTCATAATTGTCTTGTTTGTTTTTGAAAGGTTGAAATTACGAAGATGTATTCATATCTGTATTAAATTGATGTAAAAAAGGTGTTTTTTGTAGGGGAGGGGGCGTTTTTTCTTTTTGTCAAACCTTTATAACTTATTCTTTCATCTAGGCTTTATTTAGATTATGAAAATATATAATACGTTGGCACACTATTTGAAATATGTGTAAATATTATAATACGTTTAGGTTTTTATTACGCAATTTGTCCCGAAAACCGATTTACTTTTTTCTCGAAAACCAATTTTAAATGGACAATGCGTAATCGGTATTCATAGGATCTAAACAATTGATTTCCGCTGCAAGAAATGCAGTGAATACAAGCAGATTTTACCAAAACACAATTGATTTTTACTTTAACTCACAGTGTGGTGACATACTCTGAGAACACCAAACTATTTTCTCGACATTCGAGTTGTACAGTATTTATGAATAATTGGTTTTCCAATTTTGATATTGTATGGCTCTCAAACATTACAACACCATGAATAACAAGTTCCTATTTTCCTTTTGGACTTTTATGCTTTTAGTTGTAGGATTAGCCGCACAAAACATAGTAACCGAAGACACTTTTGTCGTTACGGTTAATAATTGCAATGATGAAGCAATGGTTTGCCTCGATATTGCACTTGAAGATTCCGACAATTACTCGTTTACTGCCGATGGGACACTATATGAAGGCTCGATTTCAGGCTGTGACTTTGATACTCTTTTCAATTACGACTATAGTACTCTTTTTGGACAAGGTAATCAAGGACCATATATGTTAAACTCTTGGACTGTAAATGGAGAAACCTTTAGCGGTCAATTTCAAAATGTTGAAGAGTTAACAGCAAAGATGAATGAGTGGAATCCCGCTGGTAACTGGATGCTTAGTACAGCAAATACAAATATTATTGGTGGCGAGACAAGTAGCACTTATGGTATGCTAAATATCACAGTTATGGCAAACGGAACTCCCGCTTTGCTTGGCTTCAATTATAATATAACATCTGAAGGTATTGCTCTTCAATTTCCAGTAGGTGTACATAATGTAATAGCAACGGACAATACTACTGGCGAAACAGATGATTTTACAGTAACTGTAAGTTGTCAAGCAATCGCAGAGACAGTAGATGTTAATGTTATGGAAGGTCAATCGGAAACAGTCTGTTTAGATTTTTCTGAATTGATGAATGGAGAGGCAAATACAGTAATGGTTGGATGCGACTCAGGAAATGATGGTATTGCTGATTTGGGCTTAATTAATTCAGGCACATGTGTTGAAATTACAGGATTAGCAGTAGGAGCAGAGACCGCTTGTTTTATCGCTACAGATGCAGCTGGTAATCAAGATACGACTTACTTTAATGTAAATGTATTGCCAATTATGACAATGCCTGTTTACCTTAATGATGTTATTCCTGCAAATCAGGAGGTGTATCAAGTCTGTTTAGATACTTTGGAATTGCCAGGTACTGTAGTTTCAATCGAAAATATATGTGAAGAGGAAAGCGGTGAGTTTGTTAGTTTTACATTAGATGAAGACACATACTGTGTAAAGTATGCTGGACTAGAATGTGACGGCATAGAAAATGCCTGCATCTTAATCTGTGACAACCTCGGAATTTGTGACACCACTTTTATCGAAATTACAGTTGATAATACAGTCTGTCAGCCAGAGCCAGAATATATCAATAATACTATATATCAAGGACAATTTTTTGAATATTGTTTCGATGTAAATGATTTGCCAGGAACATTGGAAACAATAGAAAATGTCTGCGAAGACTCTGATTTTGTAGAGTTTACACTTGATGAAGATTCTTATTGTGTTACCTATGAAGGCATCGAAGTAGGACAAGATAATGCCTGTTTTGTTGTCACAGACGACCTTGGTAACACTGATACTACCTATTTTAACATAAATGTTATCACTCCAATCGTGGAAACAGTGATTCTTAATCAAAATATAGGAGACGAAGAAACATTTTGCCCTTCAACTGAAGAATTACCCGGAAATGAGTACACAATTTTCAATATTTGTGAAGAATCTTCGGGAGAAAATGTGATTTTTAATATAGATGATGTATCTTTATGTCTAAACACAACCGCACTTAGTATTGGTACAGACACAGCATGCATCGTTATTTGCGATGAGAACCTAATCTGTGACACGACTTTTTATCATATTACTGTCGAAGAAGACAATACAAACGTCAGCAATATCCCTCCTGTAGCGGTTGATGACGAATTCTCTACCTCTGAAAATATCCCTCTAGTTCTTAATGTTTTAGGCAATGATACCATTCCTGCGGGTTCGCAGATTGTGGTATATACATTACCTGAAGCGGGCGGCGGTGTACCTACATCAGGAACACCTGAGGCTAATCAAGACGGAACGATAACTTATACACCCGAAGCAGGCTACTGTGGTGAAGATATGTTTAATTATGTGCTTTGCAATCAGTTTGGCTGCGATACGGCTTTAGTAGTATTGACAATAGATTGTGTGACGAGTGAAAATGCAGAGATTGTTGTTCACAATGGTTTTAGCCCTAATGGGGATAATATCAATGACACTTTTATGGTAAGTGGACTTGAAAATTTTTCGAAAAATACTTTGAAAATATTAAATCGTTGGGGTACTGTTGTATTCAGTACAAGCTCATATCGAAATAACTGGAACGGTGAATGGGAAGGAGAAACCTTACCAGACGGTACTTATTTCTATCTTTTGACAGTAGAAGATGTAGGGAATTATCAAGGTTATTTGCAGATACAACGATAGGTTTTTCGTGACAAACAATAATTTATTGATTATTAATTTTAATTGTATATTTTTGATAATCAGTTAGTTATGAGTATTTTGTGAATGAATAATGAAAAAAATAACCGTAACGGAACGGTTTTTGAAAAATACTAATATGTAAGAGAGATTTTAGTTACTAGATATCAGCTGCTAGATTTTGGCAAATGAAATTTAATTCTAAGATTTTGAGAAATCATACTTATTGAAGCGAAGGTACAGAGTCCAAAATGTTGGATTTAAATATCTTTTACAATTTTCCTCCCATGAGATTATCTAAGCTGGACTGTAAAGTTGAGTGCAGATGAAATCACTATTTAAACTTATACAAATGCTAAGTTTTAACAGAAAAGGGAGACTTTAATGCTTTCGCTTCTTCTGAGAAAACAACGCAAAAAAATTCAAATTAGGCACATTATGAAAAAGACATTGACAGTTATTGCAATGCTGCTTTTATTGGGAGGCGTGGGTTACGCGCAGCAAGACGCCATGTTCACAAAGTACATGTTTAACTCCTTAGTTTTTAATCCAGCTTATGCAGGTTCTAAAGACTATATGTCCGTAGGTATTCTGCACCGCACACAGTGGGCAGGTTTCGACGGCGCTCCAACGACTCAATCTGTAACCTTACATACTCCATTAAAAAACGAAAGAGTAGGTGTAGGTTTCAGCTTAATCAATGATGAAATCGGACCAACGAATTCACTTGGTGCAAATTTATCTTACGCATACCGTATCCCAATGGGAAAAAATGGAGCGAAATTATCTATTGGTGTACAGGCAGGTATCGAAAATTATCGTGCTGATTTTACTCAATTAGATACTGAACAATTAGGAGATATAGTTTTTAACACAAACCCTAATTTGTGGAACCCAAACTTTGGTGCAGGTATTTATTACTATTCCCGCAAATTTTATGCGGGTGTTTCTGCACCACAATTAATAGAGTATGAGTTAACTCCAGGTAATACAACGCAAATATACGCACGTAATTTCCGTCACTACTACTTCACTATGGGTACTGCAATTCCAATTAAAGGAGACAACTTGATTTTCAAGCCGTCTTTATTAGTGAAGAATGTAGGGTTCGATAAAGCTCTTTCAAAAGACCCTGCATTTGAAAATATTGGCGCACCAACAGAGTTTGACATTGATTTGTCTCTTTTGTTCCAACAAACATTTTGGGTAGGAGCTTCTTTCCGTGCGGGCGTTCAGTCATTCGGAAATGCAGCAAAGACCTCTTATGACTCTGCTGATGTATGGTTTTCTTGGAATATGTCAAACGGCTTGCGCATCGGTGCAGCTTATGATTATCCATTAACAGAAATCAACACACAAACTGCTGGTTCTTTTGAAGTAATGTTAGGTTATGAATTTAACTACGTTACAAAAGCAACAGTTACTCCAAGATACTTTTAAGGTTACGATATTACACAATAATCATATTTGAATTCTTGTTTATATTTGTGCCAGTTTTATAAGTTGTAAAGTTGAATAGTTGTAAAGTTGTATGGTTTTCTAAAACCTTACAACTTTACAACCCTTCAACTTTACAACTCTTTACAACTTTTTTTGTGTCATTGTGCATTTTCTCAAAAACAAACACAATAGACCTCCATTGTTAAATCACTAAGAAACATGAAGATTTTTCTACGTCTAAGCCTGCTTTTATGTGCTGTCTTGCTCTCCGCAAGCGGAGCATTTGCCCAAGCTGGCGCATTAAAAAGTGCTAAAAATCATATGGATCAGCTGAACTATCAGGCTGCCATAGCAGAGTATAGTCGTATTGTCGAAAAAAGCGATGTTGCAGAAGCTAAAATTAACTTGGCAGAAGCATACCGCAAAATTGGAGACAGTGACAATGCCGAATTTTGGTACAGTCAAGTTGTGCAATTACCTGAAGCTCAACCTATTCACAATCTATACTACGGTCAATCTCTCCAACGCAACGGAAAATGTGACCTTGCTCGTGATTGGTATAACAAATACATTCAACTCGTGCCAGATGACCAACGTGGTCAGTACCTTGCGCGTGCCTGCGATTATGAAGCAGAGTTGATGCAAAAAAATGCGGGTATCTATGAGATTACCCAGTTAGATTTTAACTCTAACTTAGATGACTTCTCTCCAGCGATTTACCAAGATAATGTAATTTTTGCCTCTGAGCGTGAAGTTACAGGTTCTGTTCAACGTGAAACAACTTGGACTGGTAACTCTTTCTTGGAGTTGTATAATGTGACACGTAAAAAAGACGGTGGTACATTTACATATAGTCGTCCAGAAAAATATTCAAAAGACTTGAACTCTAAATTTCACGATGCAGCCGTAGCGTTTAGCAGAGATGGAAAAGAGATTTTCTTTACACGTAATAACCTTTTTAATGGTAAAACGGGAAAATCAGATGAAGGTCTTATCAAATTAAAAGTATTCTATGCCAAAGGTGGAGACGGTGCTTGGGGTGAATTGGAAAGCCTTCCATTCAACTCTGATGAGTACAGTGTCGCGCACCCAGCCTTATCTTCTGACGGAAATACACTGTATTTTTCTTCTGATATGCCAGGTGGATTTGGTGGTATGGATTTATACAAATCTAACAAAGAAAGCGGACGTTGGGGACCTCCAATGAACCTTGGTCCAGTGATTAACACTGAAGGAAAAGAAGTTTTCCCAAATGTTGACCACAACACAGGACGCCTTTACTTCGCATCTGACGGACTTATTGGATTAGGTGGTTTAGACATCTTTTACACAGAAGACCGTGGTAACGATGATTGGACAAGTCCTGAAAACCTAGGTTTCCCAATTAATACTATCTCTGATGACCTCAGTTTGGTATTTGAAGAAAATGGACGTGAAGGTTACTTTGCTTCTGACCGTATTGGTGGAGTAGGAGGGGATGATGTTTATTCATTCAAAAAGATTGCTGTACCAATGGAAGTATTCGTTTTTGATGAAAAAACGGGCGAGCCTATCGAGGGGGCATCTGTCGATGTAGCGTGTAAGAATACGACAATGACTACTGGTGCGAATGGTAAAATTGCTATAGATATTAAACCAGGTGACTGTTGTGATTTTGCAGCCATGTTTGAAGGATACGAAAATAACTCGGCACAAGGATGTGCGACAGAGGCAGATTTTATTAATCCGCAAATGATTGAAATTCCCTTACAGAAAACAAAGAAATTTGAATTATCTGTTATCGTTTTTGATGCAGAGAATGGTTTGACCGTAGAAGGTGCAGAAGTTACATTAGAAAATGACTGTGACGGTACTTTATTAGAGCCAGCTTATACTGATGCTGGAGGACGAGTAATGTTTGAGTTAGAAGAAGACTGTTGTTATACAGTAAAGGCCATGAAACAGCCGCTTTACTTGGCAGGATTTGCTGAGAACTTGTGTACTAAAGGCTTTGAAGGAAGTGAGGTTTTACAGGCGAATATTAATTTGCAGCCTACCACGGGAACGTCAAATCCTTTAAATCCGCCTTCTGAAGCAAAAGGATACTATCCAGACGAAATTACAGGATTGTATATTGATGAAGAAACAGGAGAATATACAGATGGTACTTACCCTGATGGTTCTGTACACGAGAAAGGAGTTATGATTAGCGACCCAGTTATTACTGCGGCGCCTCCATATAATCCAGATGTCGAAAATCCTGGGAACCCAGTAGATCCTACATTTGAACCAGGAACAGGTGAGCCTATTCCATTTTTACTGCACGTTTATTACGATTTTAACAAAGCGTACATTCGTGATGATGCAGCAGGTGAATTAGAGAAATTAGTGACGATAATGACAGATAATCCTGATATCATCGTTGAGATTGGTTCTCACACAGATTCTCGTGCAGGTGACAGCTACAATATGCGTTTATCACAACGTCGTGCTGAAAGTGTAGTACGTTGGTTAGCTGATCGAGGTATTGAGCGTGAACGCCTTGTACCACGTGGATATGGAGAGTCTGAGCGAGTGAATGATTGTGCGAATAATGTACCTTGTAGTGAGCGTGATCACCAGTTGAATCGCCGTACAGAGTTTAAAGTTATTGGTTGTCGTTCATGTGTAGACTCTGAGAGACTTTCAACACAAAATGATGCTGTACAAGTAAATGAATGTGTAGGTTGTCCATTCTAATACGGATTTAAATCTAAAAT
>CAZQTE010000291.1:0-7727 GCA_964595615.1 uncultured Saprospiraceae bacterium | reverse complement strand
TTTCGGGGCGCAAAAGTACAATTTTACATTGCGATAAATGCCTAAAATGCTCATTTTTCGCTTAGAATTAAAAATCAATGCCTAACTTAGCTTTACAAAAGCTATATTTGCTCAACAAAACAAACAAAAACAGAGCATACTATGTGTTCGCTCATAACCGTACTCACATGCCTAAATTAGAAAAGAAATTAACGCTCTACGGATTGACTATGATTGCCATTGGTGGTTGTATTGGTTCGGGTATTTTTGCCACTCCAAATGGCGTTATTCAACAAGTGCCACATCATGGATTGGCATTGTTGGTCTGGGCTATTGGTGGATTGATTGCTTTGACTGGCGCTTTAACTTTTGCGGAATTGGGTGGTATGTTTCCGCGTGCGGGAGGTGTATATGTGTACATCAAAGAGGCTTATGGTAAATTGGCGGGATTTCTATATGGTTGGGTGATTCTGTTGGTAATAAATACAGGGGCATTGGCTGCCTTATCGGTTGTTTTTGCGGATTATATGCAGTTTTTTATACCTGATATGACAGAGACACGAAAGACCGTCTTGGCGATTTTTACAATTGCAGGATTGACGGGAATTAATATGATTGGAGTGAATATCAGCCAGTTTTTCACCAACCTTTTTTCTGGATTAAAATTGGCGGCGATAGCAGGGATTATCATAGCTGGAATTGTATTTTACGAACCTGCGAATGTAAATTTGGAATTGTTTGATACATCAAATGCAGCGTTACCAGACAATTTAATGGGAGCGATGTTGGTCGGTTTAATTGGTGTTTTATGGTCTTTTGGTGGTTGGCATCACGCGAGCTATTTGGCAGGAGAAACTAAGAATGCAGAGAAAACGGTGCCGCGTGCAATGATATTAGGAGTGACGATAGTAACGATTGTTTATTTGTTGGCGAATATCGCTTATATGTTACTTATGCCTTTACCAGAGATTGCGGCGAGTGGTGCTGTGGCAGGAGATGCTTTACAATCTGTGACACCAATCGGAGGTAAAATTGCAGCGGTGATTATTGCGATTTCTATTTTTGGAACGATTGGAATTTACACGATGTCTGCGCCGCGTATTTATTTTGCAATGGCAAAAGACGGCGTATTTTTTCCTGCCTTGGCGAAAATAAATAACAAATTTCGCACACCAATAAACGCTATGGCAATACAAGCTATTTGGGCAATTTTTCTATTACTAATATTTAGGAGTGATTTTCATAATTTAATTACGTTTGTAACATTTATGGATATTGTTTTTATGACTTTAGGAGGTATATGTGTATTTATTTTTCGCGTTAAATTACATAATGCGGTTAGACCTTATCATGTTTTTTTATACCCTATAGTTCCAGCTATTTTTGTCGGAGTTTCAGGTGCATTTGTAATTAATACAATGATTGAGAAAACTTGGCAAGCAGGTGTAGGAATAGTTATTTTATCTGTGGGAGTTCTCGCTTTTTTTCTTTTTAAAAGAATAAATGATAAAAATAATATTTAAAAATTGCCCTAAATAGAATAAAAAATGAAATACGCAATCATCCTCTCCTTCCTCCTAACAACTTGCAATAATCAAACACAAGTAAGTACACAAAATTTAGACGATTTATGTCAATGTTGGAAATATTCTTACGAAGAAAGTAATGATGCAGAAAAGATTTATCGACCCTGTGATTATGATTTTCCGCCTTCACGCGGGCGAGAAGGAATGACATTTACAGAAGATAAAACTTTCGTTTATAACGCGATTGCGCCGACAGATGGATTTACAGACTTAAAAGGAAATTGGACTATAGAAAATGATATTTTAACAATGAATTACACCAGTCCAAGAACAAAAAACAGTAAGTTTGCCATTATTTCTTTAACAAAGGAGATGATGAAGTTAAAAGTTCAATAAACACTATCTAATCTCGGTTAATAAGGCTGTCGTTAATCGTCAACCGCCAACCGTCAACCGTTTAAAATGCCAGAGTTAATTTCAGACCCCGAACATATTCTCATTAATGAGCAACAGGAAGTCCAGCAGATTATGGGTGATCCGCCGAGTTGGATTGTCCGTTGGGGTATTTCTTTAGTTTTGATTTCTGTGACGGTATTGGTTATGGTTTCTTATGTGGTAAAATATCCAGATATTATTCCTGCGCCAATTACTTTAGAAACTGAAAATCCACCTATCCGTGTACCTGCCCGTATGACGGGTAAAATCGAGCAATTGCGTGTAGCAGAAGGCGAAACGGTGGAAACGGGGCAAATATTAGCGATATTGGAGAATACAGCAGACTTGTTAGATGTAGATGAACTAGAGGTCTTGATTGCTGAAGTAAGCGAGACGGGCATTTATGATGATTTAAATTTACCTAAAAATTTATCCGTAGGTACATTACAAGATAGTTGGTCAAGTTTTTCGGAAAGCTATAAGGATTATACTTTCTTTTTGCGAAAGGATAAAACGAGTACAAAAGCAAGACTCTTAAGAAAACAAATTCGACAAAATGAAGAATTGGCAAGCGTTATAGAAGGACGAAAGAAGTCTTTATTTCAAGAACAAGCCTTGATAAAGCAAAAATTGGAACGTTCGCAAAAGTTGAAGACCGAAGGCTTAGTCAGTGCCGAAAATCATGAGGGCGTACAAGCGGAGTATATTTCTATTAAAAGACAAATATCTAATATAGAGGGAGAGTTTATCAATAACAAAATCGCAATTGAACAATTAAAGCGTTCAATATTAGATTTGGGAGAAGAGCAAGATAAAACAGGTAATGAAAAGCAAGTGAAAATTGAGGAAGATTTTCAAAAGCTAAAGAATGATGTAGAAACTTGGAAAATGAACTATCTAATCAAGTCTCCAATCGACGGAAAAATCTCATTTTCTAAACCATTATCTGTTAATGAGTTTGTATCTGCAAATGATGAATTAATGACGGTAGTGCCTATTGGTGAAGAAAATTCAGGTGAAATCAAAGGTCTTGCAGCACTTCCATTTGAGGGTGCGGGTAAGGTAGAAATAGGGCAGCGGGTTAATATTTGGCTAGAGAGTTTTCCTGCGGAGCAATTTGGCGCGGTCATCGGAGAGGTTAAGAATATTGCCCTCGTACCACAACAGAATAGTTATTTAGTAGAAGTAGGTTTACCTGATAAATTGAAAACAACTTACAACAAAGATTTACCATTTAGTCAACAAATGGCAGGTCAGGCAAATATCATAACGGAAGAAAGACGTTATTTAGAGCGTATTTTAGATAAGGTGACGAGTGCTTGGAAAAATCAATAGGATGAGATGTTAGACTTTAGATATTAGACTCCAAACTTGATTTCTACAAGCGTATGAATCTAACATCTAAAGTCCAATATCTAACATCTTTTCTCCTACCGTCCTCCCTTCAATTCATCCTGCCATTTTTTCAATTCTTCCCATTTGCCGTCGCGACAAAGAGCCGATTGTTTTGGCCAAGTCGTTGGCTTATGCATACGGAAACGTGGTCCGGCAGCCACTAATATATCTTCTAGTTTAGGAATTGGTGCAACCGCTAAGTCTGCGAAAGTCACGATACCTGCATTGTGCAATAATTGTTCAATTTTTGGACCGATACCCTCTACTCGCTTCAAATTATCTGGGCGAGAAGGACGACGTGTTGCCGTTGTTTTTTTTGCAGCTGGCTTTGCTTTTGTTGTAGTTTTGCGAGGAGCTGCAGCTTTAGTCACTGTTTTTTTAACAACAGGCTTCTTGGCTTCTGTAGTTACCTTTTTAGCAACAGGTTTTTTGGCTACTGTGGCGACTTTTTTTGCAACAGTTTTCTT
Organism: uncultured Saprospiraceae bacterium; assembly: GCA_964595615.1. Classification (GTDB taxonomy): domain Bacteria; phylum Bacteroidota; class Bacteroidia; order Chitinophagales; family Saprospiraceae; genus JAHDCG01. The sequence continues at coordinate 3,925 of CAZQTE010000291.1, read as the reverse complement.
AGTTGTAGTTGGCGTCTTCGCTGCTTTTGGCTTTGCTGTTTTTACAGGTTTTGGCTGTGCAGCTACTGGTTTTGCTTTTTTCTTCGGTTCTTTTACGATAACCGATATTTTAGCCTTTACCTTATTATCTTTTTTTGTTTTCTTATCTTTTTTAGAAGACGCTTTATTTTCTTGACATTTTTTACACGCCTTTCTCTTCTTTTTCTTAGCTGCTCTATAAGCTTCTCTCAATGGTTTTAATTTTTCCATTGCGATTTTTAACTCTTTGCGGAGTGCTTTGCGTGCTTTTGTTTTTTTAGCTTTTGCTTTCTTACAAGCTTTTTTAAGCTTATTTAACTTTTTTTTGTCAGACTCTTTTCCCATGTTATTGTTTATTTTTCAAATGCTGTTTAGCATTTATATTAGTTTCAATTTTATAGTAGACTACTACTAGGAGGAACTTCTTCATCAAGAAATGAATTATTTATTACTCAGGGCTAATTTATAAATAAATTTTCCGAAAATAGAATTTCATCATTACTAAGTTCTGAATAGAAGCAATTTTTGTTCCTTAAAAGTATATTGTTAGAAAAATTATTTCAGGAAAACTTTGCCGAAATAAGTTTCTTAGACACATGAAATATAACCAAATAAGTTTTATTATTTTTATTTGAAACTTTTTTGAAAATATTTAAGCAAATTCTTGGAGAATCGTTAAAGTATAACTAATTTTGTGTCATCAAGTTAATTAATCACTATTTTGTATTCGAAAAACTTGATAAACACCTAAAATTCAGACTATTATTACTACAAAAACGATTTGGAGAGAAAGATTTCTAAATCAAACGATTCACCTGGGATTATACATGACAAACTACATTGATTAGATTTTAGACGAAAGATATTGGATGTTGGACTCTTTAAAAAAGATAAACAATCTAAAATCTAAAGTCTCTTATCTAACATCTTAACTTACTATCGAATTTAAAATCATTTCAATGAATCGTCTTACTTCATTACCCCGTAAAACAACAGTCAAACATGCGGCTGACTTTTTAATTTTAACGCATGGTCGCGCATCCATTACCGCTGTTCGAAAACGCTTACAAGAGATTGGATTTTCTCTGCAAAGACAAACAATTTCTGCGCTCTTGGAACTAATTGCAAAAGAACAAGGTTGGGTATATTGCGAACAAAATTCCACGAATGGATATTACGCATTATCAAAATCAGAGAATAAAATATTTGCTTATGATTTTTCGCTTAATTAATTGATTATCAAATCATTAAACCCATAAATAAACATAAGAACTGGGAACTAATTCTCTTTTATTTCGCTTATTACTCATAGAAACTCTAAAACACTTATTACTCCATAATTCCATTACTCTGAAAACCAAGAACAAACATTGTGTTTCTCGATAGAAGGTAGCCCCGCGTGGGGGCTGCCTTTTTTATTGGAAGTTTTGATAGAAAAAAACATTTAGGAATCGTAAGACTAAAGACGTTCGTGTGGATGTAGAAGTTTTAGCTGGAACAGCTTTTGTTTCTCTTCTAATCATTTTGCTTATTAAGTTTTTATAGTATAAAGAATCATGGCACAAATACTCTATCAAAATTTCTTAGAGAATAAAAATATCTATAATCTCGCTCAAGCTGCTTGGGGTAGAGTACTGGTTTCTGTATTAAAAGACCTCAATTATACTTATGTGCCATACTTGAATGACCGTCAAAATGGTAAGAAAGAATACGATGGAAACCCTATTTTTAACGCTTATATTCCTGAAATCAAACGAGCGGTACGCATCATTCAAGTTTCTCCAGAAGAGGAAGGAGATGACATTTCAGGTTGGATTGATAATATTCAATTAAAAGACAAGAGTACGAAAGAGTTAGTCTTAGATTTAAAATTAACAAAAAAAGCTAAACAACGTGCACGAGAATTAATATCCGCATGGATTGAGAAAGAGTTAGATGATAAGAGAGTGGGAGAAATTTTAGCTGAAGCATAAAACAAAAAAGCTGAGAACACACTGTCCTCAGCTTTTTTTCAAGTGACTTGATAGTAGATTGATGAAAAGCAAGCCTTCCAACTTTTTTTACCCAATCTTCTCATGCACCATTTTCGTCACAGCTTTCTCCAATTTATCCGCAGCTTTAATCATTTTCTCACCGTCTTTCAAGACTTGCGCTACGAATTTTTTATCCTTCAAATCACCCGCATTGATTTTGACATTCATAAATGCGCCATGCACCGCCGCACGCGCACACAAGGCACCAACACCCGCATCTGTAACCGAATTTGGATTACCAATCTCCGCCATTGCCTTAATAATGTCAAAGCTTTCTAATGATATCTGCATGACTTTGAAAGGCACTTCAATTGCGTATTTTGTCGCTGCTTGAATAGCTTCTGTACGTGCTGCCTTTTCTGCATCAGTACCTTTGGGTAAGCGAATCGCATTGATGATTTCGTTGAATGAATTGGTATCTTCATCAACCAAAGCCAATAAGTCATCTTTTAGTTTTTGACCTTTTGCAGCCCAATCACCAAATTCTTCCCAACGCGCATCCCATGCACGACGATGACTACTTAAATTTGCCACCATAGTCGCCAAAGAAATACCCAAAGCACCGACATAAGCTGAAATCGAACCACCACCAGGGGCAGGACTTTCAGATGCAGTTTCATTAGCAAAAGCACGTAAATCCATGTTCAATAGAGGCGTAGGTTTATCTGCGCGTAATTGATATTCAATGATTTTTTGCTGTGGGTCAAATGGCGTTAATTCATCCAAACCAAGTGACTTAACTGCGATTTTGATGATTTCAGACTCTGCTACACCTGTCGAACGTTTCTGTTTTTTGAGGAAATACTTTCCTGCATCCAACATCACTTCCAGCGGTACTAAACCGACCAATTCTGAACCCGTCACACGCATTCCACGACGGTCGGCGCTCTTACTTACTTCTTCAAAAGCAACATGTAATGGCGTATCTTTAATATTCGTCAAATTCATTGAAATCTGCGCCACACCATATTCTTCGATAAACCAGCCGATAGCTTTGACACTTTTACAAGTTCCAGGTACGCGTTCTGGATTACCATTTTTGTCATTGACAACTTTACCTGTAATTGGATTTCCTGCACGTTTCACACGCCCATTTTCACGAACATCAAAGGCAATACTATTCGCACGACGTACCGAAGTTGTATTCAAGTTCACATTGTAGGCAATCAAAAAATCACGTGCACCAATAGCTGTTGCACCTGATTTTGGATTGAAACGAGCTGGTCCATAATCAGGTTTCCAATCCGCTTTTTTCAATTTTTCTGGTAGTCCTTCGTATTCGCCAGAGCGTACAGTTGCTAAGTTTTGACGCTCAGGACGTGTCGCTGCACTTTCGTACATGTAAAAAGGAATATCAAGCTCACCACCAGCCATTTCGCCTAACTTGTGTGCCCATTTTGCAGTCTCTTCCATAGTGATACCTGCAATCGGAATTAGAGGACATACATCTGTCGCGCCCATGCGTGGGTGCTCACCAGAGTGCTTGCTCATGTCAATTAACTCAGATGCTTTTTTGATAGCTAAAAAAGCAGCATTGATGACAGGCTGAGGTTCTCCGACAAAAGTAACGACAGTACGATTCGTCGCTTTTCCTGGGTCTACGTCAAGCAATTTTACACCTTCGACGCTTTCGATTTCGTCCGTGATTTGCTTGATTATATTCATATCGTGCCCTTCACTAAAATTTGGGACACACTCGATTAATTGTTTCATGGTGGTGGTTATTGGTTAGAGATGTTAGACCTTAGATATTAGACGTTAGACAACGCAAAAATACTTATCTGGCATCTTTAACTGGACTTGAAAAATTAGAGATTGTCTTAGTAAAAGAAATTCAATAACTTGAGCCATTATACTTGTTCTTTTTCCTTCTA
>CAZQTE010000290.1:0-7745 GCA_964595615.1 uncultured Saprospiraceae bacterium | reverse complement strand
AAATTTGAGCTTCTTATTTTTTCTCAATCACATTTCACGGGATTTGTCAGAGAACCAAAATAAAAAAGCGCAATGATTGATTCATTGCGCTTTTAATTTTTACCAACTAGGACATCCCATTTGGTTACCTTCTTTACCTCGTCTACGTTTACCACGTTGACGTTTTGATGTAGGTAAATGATAAGTCAAAGACATCATACTGAAATAATACCAATCGACAAATTTTTCATTTCCACGATTGCCACCTACAGGGACAGAAGCAGGACTCTCGTCTGTCAATTCCCAACTTCTATAAGCAACAGTTCCAGCAATTTCACTTGTAGTGATTAAATCTTCATAAGCTGCATAAGTGCCACTTACATCATCTAAATAATCATGGAATATCTTACGAGCACCAAACTCAATACCAACTGTCCAAGTATCTCCAAGTGCAAACTTTAATCCACCACCTACAGGCACTGCTATAGAAAATAGACTATATTTTGCATCATATCCAGGACGCCCTTGACCTTCGGTACCTAATGGCTGTAGTGCTACATCGCGACCATTATAATCAGTTTTAGGATTGAAATAATATCCTGCACCACCCATGAATAAATAAGGAGAGAATTTTTTTCCAGAATATACAGGGTCGTAGCCAAAAATATTAAATTCTGCAATAAACGAAGCTTCAAAAATGTCTGATTTAAAACGAAGATTACGTTGAGCATTGTTTGTTAATCGGTCGTCTCCTGCTACTTGTCCATACGTTAATCCTCCTCGCAAACTAAGAAAACGATTTAAATTCATTCTCCCTAAAACACCAACTGCTCCTCTTGTTAGACCAATATCAATATTATCGAACGTAATGACGGAAGACAAATCTCCTTGATAATGAGAAGTACCTGCTGCAACCCCAAATTCATTATACTGAGCATTCCCTATGAATGGAAGACATGCCAATAAAAATAAAATTATATTTCCTCTCATTGTGTTTACTTTTTACCTTACTCGAATTATTAGCTAAGGTGTGTTGTTTTGTATTTTGATTGAGTATTCAATGACTTTGCTTAAAATTAACAATTATTTGTACAGTAAATAATTACGATAAAATAATGTTAATTAGATTTTAAAAGATAAAAAAGGACAATTTATTGTGTACGGGTATATCTTTTTTAGAATAAATAGGATTATGAAGTTAATGTAGACAAAAATTTTGCCATGAAAACAATGTCACAAAGATAAGATTTGTTCACAAAACACCAATTCTGTCGTTTTGTCAGGTGGCAAAAGCTCAAACAGGACAAATTTGCGTTGCGAATAGACTATTTGGCAGAAATACTTGGCAAATTTGGAATGGTACAAGGATTGATACTATGCTGATAGCTTTAACATTTAAAAAATCAAAAGATGATAATTGAATGTTTAAGTCACCACATTAAAAAAACTTAAAATCAAAAATATTTAAGGTGTTAGATTTAAAATTTTAGATTCTTTCTAATAATCTGAAAATATAAAAATAGCAGCTTGAAATTGAGATGTGAAATATAGGATTAAAGATTATTAAGACTAGTTCAAAAAAAATCAAACTTCCAATATCTAACATCTATAATCTTACAATTTAGATATGAGCAAAATTATCGGAATAGATTTAGGTACAACCAACTCCTGTGTAGCAGTAATGGAGGGTAATGAGCCTAAAGTTATCGCTAATGATGAGGGGGCACGCACGACTCCTTCTGTTGTTGCATTTATGGACAACGGTGAGCGTAAAATTGGCGCGCCAGCAAAGAGACAAGCAATCACGAACCCAACGCGTACGATTTCATCTATCAAACGTTTCATGGGTTCTCGTTATTCAGAAGTTTCAGCAGAAGCGCAACGTGCAGCTTATGAAGCTTTGAAATCAGACAACGATACTATCAAAGTAGATATTGATGGTCGTTTATATACACCACAAGAAATCTCTGCGATGATTTTGCAGAAGATGAAAAAAGTGGCAGAAGACTACCTTGGTAGCGAAGTAAAAGAAGCAGTAGTTACTGTTCCTGCATACTTTAATGATAGTCAGCGTCAAGCGACTAAAGAGGCGGGTGAAATCGCTGGTTTGAATATTCGTCGTATCATCAACGAGCCAACAGCCGCAGCATTGGCTTATGGTTTGGATAAAGGCGGAAAAGATATGACTATCGCGGTTTATGACCTTGGTGGTGGTACTTTTGATGTTTCTATCTTAGAATTAGGTGACGGAGTATTTGAGGTGAAATCTACCAACGGTGATACGCACTTAGGTGGTGATGATTTTGACCGTGTAGTTATGGATTTCTTAGCAGATACATTCAAACAACAAGAAAATATCGACTTACGCAAAGACCCAATGGCTCTACAGCGTTTGAAAGATGCAGCTGAAAAAGCAAAAATCGAGTTGTCTTCTGGTCAATCAACAGAAGTTAACTTACCATATATCACAGCAGTTGACGGTGTGCCAAAGCACTTAGTTGTGAAAATTTCACGTGCGAAATTCGAGCAATTAGTTGACGGATTGGTACAGCGTACTTTGAAGCCTTGTCAAGAGGCAATGAAAGATGCAGGTTTGTCTCCAAGTGACATCGACGAGGTTATCTTAGTAGGTGGTTCTACACGTATCCCAGCTATCCAAGAGGCAGTTGAAAAATTCTTTGGTAAGAAACCAAACCGTAGTGTAAACCCAGACGAGGTTGTTGCATTAGGTGCATCTATCCAAGGTGGTGTATTGAGTGGTGATGTTCAGGATGTTCTTTTATTGGACGTGACACCATTATCTCTTGGTATCGAAACTATGGGTAACATTTTCGATGTTGTAATTGAAGCAAATAGTACAATTCCAACTAAGAAATCAAAAGTTTACTCTACTGCATCGGATAACCAACCAAGTGTTGAAATCCACATCTTGCAAGGAGAGCGCCCAATGGCAAAAGACAACCGTCCAGTAGGTCGTTTTGTCTTGAGTGACATTCCACCAGCGCCACGTGGTGTACCTCAAATTGAGGTGTCATTCGACATGGATGCAAACGGTATTTTGAGCGTAAGTGCGAAAGATAAAGGTACAGGGAAAGAGCAATCTATCCGTATCGAGGCTTCAACGGGATTGAGTAAGGAGGAGATTGAAAAAATGCGTAATGAGGCGAAAATGAACGCTGAAGATGATCGTAAAGCGAAGGAAAGAGTTGAGAAGTTGAATCAAGCAGACCAATTGGTTTTCCAAACGGAAAAACAATTGAAAGAGTACGGTGATAAAATTCCTGAAGACAAAAAAGGAGTTATTGAAACCGCTGCTGCAGACTTGAAAGAAGCGCACAAAAATCAAGATTTTGATGCTATCGACAAAGCTTCTGCTACCTTAAACGAGGCATGGCAAGCTGCTAGTCAAGATATGTACGCACAGTCTCAAGACGGCGCACCAGGGGCAGACCCAGGTGCAGGTACTGACCCAAATGCAGGCGGAGATGCTGGCGCGGGTGCGGCAGACGATGTTACTGATGTAGAATTTGAAGAAGTAGAGGAGAAGTAATTTCAAGTTGGAAGTTGTTAGTTGGAAGTTGGTGGTAATGCACAGAATTTCTTAGAATTTCGACTTCTTTCCTTGTGAAATTTCAAGCAATCTACAAAAACCTCTCCTGTCATAGTGACGGGAGAGGTTTCTTTTTTAAGAGTTGGAAAGCTGAAAATTTGGATAGTTTCAAAATCACATAACTACCAACTACCAACTACCAACTACCAACTACCAACTTTTTCTCATGGAAAATAAAATATTCGAAGCCGTTAATGTAATGTCTGAAACCATTACTATTTCTTTGGTTTTAATTGTTGTTTTGTCGCTCATTTTGGCTTATTTATATAAAATAAAAGATAAGCCCGAAAATAAACGCTTACGTCAAATTGGCGCCATGTTGATTTTTTATGGTGTTTTAATGTCTGCGGGAACAGCTATTTTCGGTTTTTGGCAATCCAAAAAAATTATTGACTTAGAATTTACTGAAAAGAGTGTAGAAACGCCTTATGGAGAATTGAAATACAATAATGTGCGTGATGCTCGTATTCGCACAGAAACACAGGCTTCCTTCGCTAATCCCAATATGGTACGTAGCCGAGTTGAATTACTAATGATAATTGAAGCTACAGGTAAAACACATATTCTTTCGGAGGAAAATTATGATATTCGGTCAGTTTTGGGAGAATTGCGGAAACGAATGCCGAAAAAGGGGAAGTAAAAATATAAATTAAGAACTCAAAGTATTAATGTTTTCGCTTGAATTAGATTTATCTTCGAATAAAGTCTAATTTAAATTTTAATTTTTTTGTTTATCTCTCACTTTTAAAGAGATTTGCACATTCAAAAGCAAATTACTAGAAATCGGTTTTAAAAAAACTTACAACTTATAACAAATATGCGTTACTTTTTCCTTACGATTACAGCAATGACAATGCTTTTTGCATGTAGTACTGACACTACAACAGGAGTCGATTTTTCAAAAGATATGACAGCATCAATGACTAAAACCGAAGGTGGTTTTGCTTATAAAATGCATAAAGATGCAGAAGGAGATGTCCCTGAAGTTGGATACTTGAGTGTTTTCAATTTGACTCAAAGATTTGATGATACTATTGTTTACAGTAGTGCGCAACGCGGTCGTGCAGAGCGAGTTGTCATTCCGACTAATGCATCTATGCGTGGCAAGCCTTCGCCAGTTATTGATATTTTAAAATTGCTTTCACCAGGAGATAGTGCATCTGTCTACGTTTTAACGGATAGTTTAGGACCAAATTTGCAGCCATGGCAACAAGAGAAAAATTTCTTAATTTATGACATTGCAGTTTCTGATGTGAAAAATTTAAAGGATGCGGCGAATGCTGCGGCTACAACAACTGCAGAATTACAAGCTGCTTACAAGGCAGGGACTTTAGAAAACATCCAAACAGCTTCTAATGGTTTGAAATATCTTATTATCGAGCAAGGGACAGGAGCTAAAGCAGAAGCAGGAAAGGTCGTTAATGTAGATTATTATGGTGTTACTGCTGCTGATGGAAATATGTTCGATAATTCATTTAGTCGAGGAGAGGCATACCGCTTTCCATTAGGTGCTGGACGTGTAATTAAAGGTTGGGATACAGGTATTGAAGGTCTAAGTGTGGGTACAAAAGCTGCCTTATTTATTCCTGCCGATTTGGCATATGGAGAAGCGGGTTCACCTCCGAAAATTGGTGCAAATGCAGAATTGATTTTCTATATAGAACTACAAGGCGTGGAATAGTGGAGACCTTGGACGAAACATTTTAGATGTTAGATACCCCAATCGCAAAATTAGTATAATGCGTATTTTGCTGATTATCAATACCCGAAAAAAAACGAGAAATTGATTTTTCGCTTAAAGAGTCTAACATCTTTTGTCCAAAGTCCAATAAATAATAACCAACGAAAATATTGAATTACAATAGAGTTGAAAGTTACTGTAGTTGCAAGTGCAAATCGTACTACCGACTACAAGCTTGCAGCCAAATAATTAATAGAGACATGACTATCGAACAACTAAAAGGATTGAAAGAAAGAGGGGACGCGCTAAAGCAATATCTTTGACGTCGATAACCGACTTTTACAAATAGAGGACAAGACCCAAATGTCCTTAGACCCTAACTTTTGGAATGATTCAAAAGCAGCGGAAAAAATGCTGAAAGAACTCAAAGGGCACAAAGATAAAGTAAAGCAATATACAAATATTGAGACCGTTTTGGATGACTTAGAAGTGCTTTTTGAATTCTTGAAAGAGGGAATGGGAGATGTAGAAGAAGTAGAGGCTAAATATCTGGAAGCCAGCGCATTGATTGAGGAAACTGAAATGAAAACTACACTCAATAAGCCAGAGGATGAAATGTCTGCAATTGTAGAAATTAATGCAGGTGCAGGAGGTACCGAAGCTTGTGATTGGGCGGAAATGCTAGAGCGAATGTATCTCATGTGGGGTGAAAAAAGTGGACATAAAGTCAGTGCAATTTCACGTGTAGACGGTGATGTCGCAGGCATTAAATCAGTTTCTTTGGAGATTACAGGAGACATGGTTTATGGCTGGTTAAAAGGCGAAAATGGTGTTCATCGTTTGGTGCGTATTAGTCCTTACAACTCCCAAGGTAAACGCATGACTTCTTTTGCATCTGTATTTGTTCACCCTGTGATTGATGATACTATTGAAATTGAAATTAATCCAGCTGATTTGAGTTGGGATACATTCCGAGCTAGTGGGGCAGGGGGGCAACACGTCAACAAGACTGAGTCTGCGGTACGTGTGCGTCACGCGCCTTCAGGAGTCGTAGTAGAGTGTCAGCAAGAACGTTCACAGCACTTGAATCGTGAGAAAGCTTTGCAAGTATTAAAATCACGCCTCTACGAGTTGGAAATACAAAAGCAATTAGAAGAACGCGATGCTGTAGAGTCTCAAAAAATGAAGAATGAATGGGGAAGTCAAATTCGCTCTTACGTTTTAGATGATAGACGCGTAAAAGACCACCGTTCTAATTATCAAACAAGCCAAACCGATGCTGTTTTAGCAGGAGATTTGGATGATTTCCTCAAAGCGACACTTATGTACCGTAGTGGGAAAATTTAAAGTCTATTATAGAGTTTTATTGTTGAAGAGTTGTACAGTTACGCATCTCTTCAACTTTGCAACTTTACAACTTTACAACTTTGACAGATGACACCTTGGTTTGAAAGAAAATTTACACCGATAAGGGATAATGGCCGTTTAGCAACTATTATCGAGAGATTGGATGGAACAGAATACCGTTTAATTGGAAAATTAGCAGATGATGAAGGACCCGATTTAACTTCTAAAAGTAATGGAAAATGGTCCGTTATGGAGGAAATTGGGCATTTGTATTCTGTAGAACCTATGTGGCTAGGACGAGTAAAAGATATTGTCTCAGGAAAAGAAACTTTGCGAGAAGCAGATTTATCTAATAAAGCGACCAATAAAGGTAATTTCAATTCTAAAGATTTAGAAGATTTATTAGATGAATTTGGAGAAAGACGCGAGGAATTATTGTCTTTATTGCGGAAAGTGAAGCCAGCAGACTTAGAAAAATCATCCAATCATCCGCGCTTAGGGACTCCCATGCGTATTGTAGATTTAGCATACTTTATCGCAGAACACGATGACCATCATTTAGCAAAAATCAGTAAAATGTTAGAAGTGTAAATATGCATTCGTCATACTTGGACCGACAACTGACAACTATCAACTGACAACTATTTTGAAAGTATTAAATAAAAAACAGATACAACAGAAAATTGCAAGGATTGCAATGGAAATCTTGGAGCAAAACTATACTAAAAAAGAGTTAGTTTTGGCGGGTATCAATAATGCCGGGACGCATTTTGCAGGAATGTTGAAGAAAGAGATTGAAAGAGTATCTGAAGTTCAAGTCTTTTTGACTAATATTCATTTGAGTCCAGCCAAACCTGTTTTGAATGAAATAACGATTGATTTTCCTAAGAAGGAATTGAAAAATAAAGTTATAATTATCGTAGATGATGTTGGAAATACAGGACGTACTTTGTTTTACGCTTTTCAGCCATTATTAGAGATTTTACCAAAGAAAGTCCAAGTTGCAGTACTAGTGGATAGAAAACATAAATCGTTTCCTGTGGCGGTAGATTACGTTGGTTTGAGTTTAGCTACTACTTTACGAGAAAATATTAAAGTAATATTGAAGGGAACAGAAAAGGAGATTGG
>CAZQTE010000289.1:0-7761 GCA_964595615.1 uncultured Saprospiraceae bacterium | reverse complement strand
GTCCCGCGCAACGGGACGATTTGACGAAGAACGTTAGTTTTTAGTAATTATCACCTGATTAAATGTTTAACACAATACTTAGTATTCCTTATCACAGATAATTAACTACTGTTTAATTATATCTGTTAAACCCTATTTAATAATAGATTTCGTAAAACGAAACTATGGAGTTGTCGAGGATATTGAAAATCAGGGATAAAGGACTTTTAGAATTGAATTTTTTGATCATGTAGCCTCTGCTAAAGTAAAGAAAATTTTATTTTGAATTTCATTTAATATGATTTTAAAATCAAAAAATATTTGCGAGCAACTTTTATATATAATCCTTAGATATTTTGGAAATAAAAAAACGAAACACAACAAATTTACTAATAAAAGACCGTGGTAACTATCACAATCTGTCCATAGATGAAATAATATGGATACAATCTGAAGGTAATTATATTACTCTACACACCAGTAGTAAAAAGTACGTGGTTAAGCAATCTTTGAAAAAAATTCTTGAGTTATTAGAAGATGACCGATTTGTGAAAATTCAGAAAAGTTATGTAGTCCGAACGGACTTAATTGATTTTATTGATAGTCAAAATGACTTGGTGCATATTGGTAGTTTGCATGTACCGATAGGTCGTAGTTTCAAAGAAAATCTTTTTAGCAGATTCAAGATATTGAAATAGAATATGATTAAATAAAAAATACTTGTTATTCGTCTTCTATTACTCCTCCATAGATCACCTTTTTTATGTTATTTATGTACTAATTTTTGTCGTTGATACAATTTTTCTTAAAAATATCTTAAAAGGTTATTATTTTTGCTTTATACTTTCAAAGCTTTCCGAGAAATTAACTAAACAGTATGAAACACTAAAAATACAGGCGTTTAAATTCGTTTGTGAGGCTATTTAGCGGTCTGTGCAATTTTTGCACAGACCATTTTTTTTGTACTTTTCTTTTCTAGAAGCATTGCACACTACGACACTCAGGTGTACATAAATTATCAATATTAGAACATTGACCTGTTGGAATGAAATCATTCAAATTACAACTATTTCCTCCTGTATATTCTGTTAATAATACGAAATCATCACAAGCCTCTCCTGTCTGGTCTGCACATACTGTCGAAGCTCCTTTTTCATAACCAAAATCATAATCTCGATAATTGTAATAACAACCAGAAGAAGATCTTTTTCGCATAAATAGCTTTCCATTCGTGAAATGCTGGCAATTCAAATTAAACTTTAATCCTTTGATATCAAATGGGGCAGAAGAATTATTAGTACCTTCTGTTATTAAATGCAGCTCTTGAATAGATTCGCCCATTGAGTTACAAGTAATTGCTTGCCATAGATGTGTTGGTGCAGTGCCATCCGAACCTGGCTGTTTTTCCAATTTCATTATGAAATCTTTATTCAATAAGTCGAGTAAGAAATCTTGCGGATTTGTATTTGTAGTATAATCTACAGTAAGACTTGGTTCTATCCGCAGTTGTATATGAGTAGGCTCGGGAGAGTTTTCTGTTGCTTTTTTAAATGGGATATATTTAGTCGTATTATTATCCAATAGATGGTCTACAGTTATTTCATCCGCAGAAGAAAAAACCTCAAAGAAATCGTAACCAGCAGCAGGGTCCGCAATGTCTTGAAAACGAATAAAAGTACTCGGCGGCAAACTAATAACGCGGTCATTAATCGTGAATGTACTAAACCTTAATAAAGTATTAGCTGGAGAATTATCAGAAGGGTCTGCTGTTCCAAATGTCTCAAAACGTAAAGTACCGTTCAATTTTAAACCAGAAGGTAATAAAATACAATCCGCAAAATCTATCTCAACACATCCAGTTGAACCTGTAGGACAGTTAGTCGGAAAACTAGCAATACCACAATTCATTCTAAAGTTTTGATTTTGTGCCTGTGCAGCACCTATCGCTTGTGCATAACCTGCCACGACAAACAATTGAGAAATAACATCTTGGTCTTGAACTACTTTTGTCGCATCATCAAATACAACGGGTTCAACTTGTGGTTCAACTACTTCTTTTTTACATCCTGATATAATAACAGCTAAGGTGAAAAGTAGTATTGTAGATTTAATTAAATTTGTCATTAGAAAAAAGTTTTCTACTTTGATTTAGAAAAAATTTGATAATCAAAGTTAGTTTTTACATCAAGAGGGGAATGGATGTAATTTAAAATAGAGTGAGATGCTCAATCGATTATGCTGTATCAATTGAACTGAAAATTCTAATGGTAAGGAAATGGAAAAATCTAGGGAGGAAGGGAGATATATGTTTCAAAATATCTCAATCATTAATACAAAAGTATGAACTTTCTGGGTATAAAAAAAACAGCAAAGGAATAGTTCTTTGCTGTTTTTTTATATGACAATTGATAATTATTTTTATTTGTCTGACAAACAAACAGTTGGTCGTAGCTTATGTATTTTTAAATAAAATAAAAATAATTTCTCTTAGATTCGTGCAATAATTGTTTTATTGCCTTTTACTTTTTCATTAAGTGTTACATCTAATTTTGTGCCTAGAGGTAAAAACAAATCAACACGTGAGCCAAACTTAATAAATCCCATATCTTTTCCTTGCTCAACTTCTTCCCCAACAGATAAATAATTGACAATACGTTTAGCTACAGCACCCGCGATTTGGCGCATCAAAATTTCTGTTTCTCCATTATTAATTACTGTAGTTGTTCGCTCGTTTTCGGTGCTTGATTTAGGATGCCAAGCTACAAGATATTTACCTGGATGATACTTAAAATAACTAACAATTCCACTAATCGGATTTCGATTAACGTGGACATTAACAGGAGACATAAATATGCTCACTTGAAGGCGCTTATCTTTAAAATATTCCCCTTCATGAGTTTCTTCTATCACGACAACTTTACCGTCAGCTGGTGCATATACGATATTGTCATCCGCATCTATAATTTGTCGTACAGGATTTCTGAAAAACTGCAAAACTAAAAGAAATAATATTAGGGAGACAACAACTGAAAATACCAATGCAATAGGTGCAAAATATAAAACTACACAATTAATCACTATGAATATTAGTGCTAATGATGTCAAAATTGTTTTGCCTTCTCTATGTATTCTAAGTATCATAAATTTTGTCCTATTATTAAATCTTCTTACTCCAGTCTAAATTTGAACACAAATTTACGCTATCAGAAGCACAAAATGAAACACTTCAGACTAAAATAGGTTTAAAATAGACAAACAATAAACTTATTGATAATAATTTTTCGCGAAGAAGTGCACTTTAAATCATTCCTAATGAATAATTTACCTAACTATTTTGTCGGATTTCCATGTATTTCATACTTATTTGACAAAAAAACAAATCATAGCATTGCGTAAAACATTATCTTTGGGAATTCAGCATAAACTAAAAGCATCATTAATCTTATAGCATGAAACTAATTTTTACGAAAATACTGTTTGTTCTAAGCCTTTTCCTAAGTACATTCTCTGTATTTGCTCAAGTCCAATCTCCTCTTGATATTGCTTTATCAGAAGTCAATAAAAACTATGCAGATTGGAATTTAACAAAGTCGGATGTAACGGATATGTTTGTAAGTGATTTAGTTTTTGATAAGCAAACAGGCATCTCTCGTGTTTACTTTCAACAGCGATATGCAGGCATCAAAGTAAACGCTGCTATTTTAAATGTATCGATAAATGCAGATGGAAATGTATTCTTTGTAGCAAAGCAATTTATACCAGAATTGAGTAATAAAGTTAATTCAGTTATTCCTACATTGTCGGCGGAAGAAGCTTTAAATGCTGCCTTAGTTCATTTGAATGTAGCCCCTGAAGATGTATTAAAAGTTAAAAAGCAAGAAGGTACTCGTAAGTATGTATTTGAAGGAGCAGAATTTGCAAAATCGGACATTAAAGTCGAATTGCAATTTCAATTTTTAAATGTAGAAAACAAAGCTCGTCTAGCTTGGAATATTTCCATTAATCCGAATAAGGATAAAAATTCGTGGATAATGGCAGTAGATGCAATGACAGGAAAAGTGATTAATCAACATAATTTGACAGTTTCCTGTACACATCACAATGGAGCTTATCACAACCATGATGCACATTGTCGTACATCACAACAACATTCTAATACCATAGAAAAATCAACCGTAACAACATCTAGTACAAGTATGTTGGCAGAAGATGGCTCGATGTATAATGTTTTCCCTTTACCAATCGAAAGCCCTGCACATGGTAATCGCAGTATTGTAGAAAATCCAGCATGGTTAACAGCTTCTCCTTATGGTTGGCATGATACGAATGGTGTCGATGGTCCTGAATATACAATCACGAGAGGTAATAATACATGGGCATATCAAGACCGAAATGGAAATGGAGCAAGCAGTGGAGATGAACCAAATGGAGGTTCTGATTTAATTTTTGATTTTCCTTTAAATGAAGCTAACGAGCCAGTTGATTATCTCGATGCCGCTACCACTAATCTTTTTTATGTCGTAAATACTATGCATGATTTTGCTTACGCCTATGGTATGGATGAAGCTAGTGGAGCTTATCAAGAAAATAACTATGGTAATGGAGGCGTAGGAGGAGACCCTATTATTGCATTAGCTCAAAAAAATGCAGATGTAGGGTCAACGAATAATGCTGATTTTGCTATGGAGTTAGACGGTGCTAGCGGCATAATAAGTATGTTCGTTTGGGACCAAACCAGTAATGCACGCTATCTACAAGTTGATGCACCATCTAATATTGCAGGAGTCTATGAAACAGGGTTGACAGTAGGATGGGGAACAACCATTGGTACAAACAATCCTTTATCTGGAACTGTGGTGGAAGCCAACGATAATATTTTTAATGCTACAGCAACAGATGGTTGTGAAGAATTAGTAAATGGCGCAGATATCATGGGAAAAATTGCCTTAGTTGACCGTGGCAGCTGTGACTATAGTACCAAGGCATTAAACGCACAAAATAGTGGAGCAATTGCAGTCATTGTTTGTGATTACGACGACTCAGTAAATAATATGGCACCAGGAGCAGATGGTAGCCAAGTAACAATACCTGTTGTCAGGATTAAGAGTAGTGATTGTGTAATCTTGCGCCAAAATACAGCAGAAGGATTAGAAGTTACATTAGTTGCTCCAGAGCCTGTGAGTCCCGAAAAATTGGATGGAGACTTAGATAATGGAATTATAGCTCATGAATATGGACATGGTATCTCTGGACGATTGACTTGTGGACCTGGTTCGGCTGGCTTGTCTAATTTAGAACAAATGGGAGAAGGTTGGTCAGATTTTATGAGCCTTGCAGTGACAGCAAAAGAAGGAGATACTGGTGATATGAATCGAGGCTTAGGAAATTATGTTGAGCGTCAGAATATAGACGGATTTGGTGTGCGCCGTTATCCATACTCCACAGACATGACTAGCAATCCATTGACTTATGGTGATGTGGCAGGAAATACCAGAGTACATGCTATTGGAGAAGTATGGTGTGCGATGTTATGGGATTTATATTGGGCATTTGTAGAACAAGATGGTTGGGATGCAGATATTTATGAAGGAACAGGTGGAAATAATATGGCAATTCGATTGGTATTTGAAGGTATGAAGAACCAAGCTTGTAATCCTGGATTTATAGACGGGCGAGATGCCATTTTAGCTGCGGATATGGCATTGAATGGTGGTGCAAATCAATGTTTAATCTGGGAGACTTTTGCACGAAGAGGGCTAGGTTACTATGCAGACCAAGGTTCGCACTTATCTGCTACTGACCAAGTAGAAGATTTTGAGCCTTTACCTATCTGTGTAGAAGAGTTAAAAATTAAAAAGGAAGTATCACCACTCGTTAATGCAGGTGAAAACATAGATGTAACACTTACTATTACCAATCATAAGTCACAAACTTTAACAAGCGTGACAGTCTCAGATGAAATACCAGAGGGGACAAACTTTGTGACTGGCTCAGGAAGTATTGCAGGTACTGTTGTTGGTAATACCATTAATTTTGATTTGGGAGCGATTAACTATGAAGATGAAATTATCATTACTTATCAACTCTCTACGAGCTCAGATGAGTATTCTATTCAAACATTTTATGAAGATGTAGAAGGTGCTATTCCAGATTGGAGTTTTGATACTTTTTTTCCAGATGATGTTACAAATAACTGGCAACAATCAAACAATAACTCCTATAGCGGAGAAAGGTCTTTTTATGCAAATAATATCGCAGTAGCAAGTATTGACGCGGTTGTTTTGACAGCTCCTATTATGATTACTGGAGATAATCCTGTTTTACGTTTCTATCATAATTATTACACTCAAAGCGGTGTGGATGCTGGTATTTTTGAAGTAACAACAGGTGACCCTTCACAATTATCAACACTGTGGGTAAACGCAGGAGATAGTTTCTTTCGAGGAGAGTATTCGAGTCAAGTGGAGTATTTAACTTTTTCTATTCCAAACTTGTCAGGTTTTTCAGGACAAAGTGATGGCTGGATTGCTACTTATGCAGATATGAGTGATTATATCGGAGAAGAAGTATATATCCGTTATCGTTTTGGTAATAGTGCAGGTGGTTCTGTTGCAGTTGGTTGGTTTGTAGATGATATCGAAGTAATGGATATGATTAATTATACTTCTGAAGCCTGTGTGACAAGTGCTCAAGGAGACAATGTTTGTGATAGTCCAGTAGGACGTGGTACAGTTATCGAAAGCCAAGTTATGACCTCTACTTTTGAGCCAGTAGGTGAGAATTTAACAGTAGCAGTTTATCCAAATCCAGCCAGTGATTTTGTAAATGTACACATGAATACAACCGAAGCAACAGATGTTCAAATAACACTTTATTCTGTCGACGGACGTTTGCTACAGTCGCAAGATATAAAAGCAATTGGCGAAATGAATGTCCCGATGAATGTATCTAATTTAGCAGAAGGTTTTTACTTTTTGCATATAAATGCTGATGGAAATGTTTATACGGAGAAATTGGTAATTGACTAATATCTTTATAAAGTATTGAAAGCGACTCTAATCCAAAATGGTGATTAGAGTCGCTTTTCATTTCGGCAAAAAAAATGCAAATAATCAAGTAAGGAATGCTGAAAAATAACAAAAAATGATAGACAGAACCGCTCTAAAAGCAAAAATAATAGCAGCAATAGCGAAAGCAGAAGAAGACATGGAAGGAATGAAAGAAGCTACAAAACCTATCAGTCCTGAGAATAGCATCGGTCGTATCAGCCGTATGGATGCTATCAATAATAAAGGCGTAGCCGAAGCAGCTATGCGCGCTACCAAACGAAAATTAGATACTCTTCGCAAAGCTTTACTAAAAATAGAAGATCCAAATTTTGGTAAATGCAGCCGATGCAATAGATTCATCAAAGAAGCACGCCTGATGTATATGCCGCAAAGTACTGAATGTATTCACTGTGCAGCACGTCGATAGATTTATTAAGTTACTTTTACTAAAGCAATAATCAACTAGTAAAATCAGTTTTAATCCTTCAATACTCGTAATATTGGGAGAATATACCTACGAGTTTGCATTAGATTCTCTTAAATCGCCCATCAATTAATATTTCAAAACCAAAACAAAAACCTATCGCGCGACCTTTCCGTTCTTACTATCACGATACTTTATTAAAAATCCGCTAAATTGCGCCCAGAAGTTAGAGTTGGTTACTAGCGAGCCTTGCTTAATTTGGAGTGTACTGAGTATTTTGGTTCTCCGCCAAATCGTCCCGAGCAGCGG
>CAZQTE010000288.1:2951-7772 GCA_964595615.1 uncultured Saprospiraceae bacterium | reverse complement strand
GCTGCCGCTGAAAACTGGAGTAAAACTCGGTGAATAGTAGTTTGTGTCAATAAATACTCGTAGGCCGGCGTAAAAGAGAAGGTGTAATAAATGATGCTGGCGGTAATAATAAAAAATAAAACCAGACCTCTACCTATCGAGTCTGAAAGTAACCTCTTACTTAAAAGAATTAAACCAAGGCATATCATTATCCAAAATATTCCGAAAGAAGAACCTGTAAAAACATAGTCCCAGAATAAATTAAGAGAAGGCCGATTTTGAACCAAAGGGCTTTTTGTAAGAACAACTTGATAATCATTAGATGTAGATACCTTTTCCGAAAAGCTAAACAGTTCTGTAATTGGCATAAGAATTCTACCAAAAACTGGAACGCTGTACAAATTTTGAAAAATCAGCCAAGGTAGTACTGCTGCAAATCCAGCGAAAAATCGACCCAAATTTTTCAATTCTTCGATAAAGTCAATTTCTTTTTTGATAAAATGAGTACTCAAAATTGCTACTAATATCCCCAGAAAGTATAACACTGCTCCGTCATTTTTACTCCAAACAGCGCCTGCGGTCATAATTCCACACAACAATAATTCTTTACTGATGAAACAGGTAATTGCACCCACAAGAAATGCTTCTACTGCAATATCGGCATAACCACCCGCGCCGTGCCAAACCTGAAGTGGCAAACTTGCAATAATAAAAGCTGCCCCTAAGGCAATCCACCTTTTTTTTGTTAACATCCACATTACTGAGCCAACAATTCCGCAAATTGAGATAAAGAAAAGTAAGCCGTCACTTCTGGATACAAACTCGTTCCAACCATTATTTAGAATAGCACTATTAGCTCTCCAAATAGGTACTTGCAATGGATAATCTTGGATGACTTTCGCTCCCCTACCCAAAAATTTACTCGTGTCTGGAATCAATGAAAAATTAATTTGACCATAGATTAATCGACCTTGAGTAGACCAATGTTTTAGAGCGTCAGAGTGCATTGTTGGTGTGCGAAATAATTGCCAGATAACTATGCCGATTTTCTGGAAAATTAATCCGAGTAATAAATAATCGTAAATCTTTAGGCTTGAAAATACAGCAAGAGATTTTTTTACTTTTTTAGAAAAATCGGAACGGTTAATTAAAATGGTACTTATCCATCGGATATTTAATCCTAATGCAAGTAAAATATTTACACCTAATGCAATGTATATATTTACGCCGCCCCACATCAAAGTAAAGCTAATCATCGTCTCTGCCACTACACCAATAAGCAAGGCAATAAAAAGCTGTCCAAAAGGCAGTTTTTCTTTTTTCAGCAAAGACAAAATTCCATTTCCTAATAAAAAATTAAGTAATAGATGAAGAATAAATGCGAGAATTGTCATTTGATTTTATTGTTTTTGCAATAGGTTAATTCTTTGTTCAGACAGGATTAGTTTTTGATTAGCTTTGGGAGGTTCTGTAGTAATAATGAAAGTGCCCTTAGGTAATTTTTTTGCCTTTTTCTTAAACTTAAAGTCAATCTCAGCAAATTGATACTTCATGATTAAAGGTTGGAAAAAATTTGGCATATTCTCTTTGATAATACATTTACCATCTTTAATTATAGGCTTGGCTTTTTCAATAAAATCAGTAGCAGAGTCTATAATAGGCATAATTTTCGGGTGTTTTTTTTCTATATCTTGTACACAGCTCAAATGATCGTTCATAGAGGTCAAATCAATTAATCCAAAGCCAACAAGACTGCTTACTAAAGCTGCTTTTAACCAAGATTGTTTTAGACCAAAACGAAGCGACAAAAAAGCGACAAAAACGAGCAGTAATACTATTAGAGTATAGCGGTATCCAAGAAAAGTTTTGAGACTCGTAAGATTTATGGTTCGACCTGTGATGCTACTACTTGAGAATAATATGGATAATTCTTGGGCGATGCTCGGTTCTATTAAGGATTTTTTCAAAATTGCATCTTCAGGTAATGTAGTCGCAATCAAATCAATATCAGCAGGCACATCAAATTGCCGCAAATCAACAAGATTATTTTTTGTTAAAGTGTATTCTGTATTAGCAATTATCTCTTTATTCCGTCCTAAACCAATAATGAAAACAGAATTTTTGTATCTGGGTGCAATTTCTAATTGAAGAATTTTTCCTTCAATATTGACATTCTGAAAAAGGGGTGTTTTTAAGTTTTCACCAAGAAGCACATTCCCAGACAAAAAGATAAAAGCGAGTAATATTAATTTTTTCATATGTAAAATGTAATAAGGAAATCAAGAATCAATTCGCACTAAATCTTCTCCAAATTTGAGGAATGATTTACCGATAGATTTTATGCTGCGGGGAATAAAATAGAGCTTGTAATCAATTCCTAAATTATATAATCTGCGAATCAAAAAACCAATGAAACCCGAAACACCTCTATCAGCATGATAAGTCGCATCGCATTTCTTGAAAGTCTCTTCTGACTTTTTATACATCCTTGATTGGAATTGAGCACCTTTAACGGAATGATATTTCGATGTAAAATCGTTTTCATTGTAAGGCATATATCCTCGATTCCCCTTGAGTAATTGTTGAGTAGGCACGCCCAGTTTTTTTAAAGTCGGGCGAGTATTTTTCTTGGCTTTAAGTTGAGATTTCTGGAGACCAATAAATGTATCACTATTTTTTAAATCAAATGGATACTGTATAACATTAAAGTTCATTCGACAAGCGCGTAATATATAATCAATAACTCCCGCATTTTTATTAAGTAGCTGTTCATCCATAAATCCAGTTTTTTGGATAACTCGCGGCGTGAGTGTGAAAAATAAGCCTTCTAAATCATCCATTGGACAGTGTGCTATTAAATCTCCTCGCTGCACGGGAAAATTCAACTCTCTCCTATCCTTTCGCTTAGTATCATAAAAAACCAAGTGGTCGTAGCCTGTTTTTTTAATCACTTCCCAGTAAGCTTCATCCCAGCCTTTTTGTAAAAAAACAAGTTCGTCACTACTTTTAAAACAAAGGTCAAATGTTGTTTCTGACAGTTTTTTTAGCAGTCTATTTTCTTGTCGAAGGGCAGAAACCTTATCATTTTCAAGTAATAAGACAGGACAGTCGATTTGTAGATTTTTCACCCAATCTCGGATGCCGTCTGAGTCTCCTTTATCTGAAATCATTATCGTCCAATCTGAAGTTTCAGATTTTGTTTTTAAAAAAGAATCAAACAATCTTTGGAGATGTTCTAAACTACGACGGGCCGAAATCGCAAGCACAAACTTCGGTTTTTTAATCTCTTGTTTCTTATCAGGGAATTGTTGATTCTTTAAAATATGGATATAATTTTCCATAGCCTGCCCATTGAAGGTACTAATTTCTTCGCGCAGTACTTCGTTAATGTTGATGTTGGAATGTTGAACCGTATCCGTAATAGTACGAGGGTGGTCAATGTGATAAAAATCAAGAAAAAAGGTTTTAGATTTCAGAGTTTGATAAATGAGATAAGACATCGCCCAATCTTCATGCCCCCAAGCAATGAAACGCTCATCCCAACCACCAATTTTGTCAAATCCTGCACGAGTCAAAACAAGTAAACCACCTGCAAAAGTGTCAACGCGGCGATTATTTAAAAATTTGAAGGTATGCTTTTCTGAATCTTCAATTTGAACATTAAGGACAAGGTTTTTATTTGGCGTAATTGCCTCAAAATCTTTTGTTGCAGCAAAACAGCTCAGATAATCTTCTTTTTTCAAAAAAATGTCCCCGTCGCCAAATGCGAGTATCGAACGAGTAGAAGCTTTTGCGCCTATATTGTAAGGACGGCACCGATTAAATATTCCAGAATATTCTTCTAAAATTAATCTTATATTCCATTCTTCGGGAGGAAACAGCGTTTGGTTTTCTCCTTGTTCAACAACAATTATTTCCAGCTTAGGAAAACATTTCCGCAGATAAGAGAGTAGAAACAATTGTGCCTGCTTACGTTCTTTACCTGCGTCTTTATATCGAAAAATATAGCTTACTTTCTCTGTAATGTCCTGCATGGGAATCTTATTTTATTCTCTTTTTCACAAAAGGAATCCAACCAAATAAAACGATAATTAGTCTTGTGATTTTCCAACCTATTTTCCAAGAAAATGAATTCTTTAAAACATGAATCCCTGGGTCTTCCACCTTTTTATAATCTGCAAGACGTTCTTTTAATATTTGCTTTTCATCTGGAAAAGCTGGCTTTTGAAATGCAAAACTTTTTTTATCATCTATGCTTTGTTTGAGCTTTTGCCAGGCTAAAATAGTATCTCTATTTTCTTTTTCTAAAGAAATAAGATTCACTTCTATTGGATTATAGTCATCGATTAAAGTAGAGTTTAATAATCTCGTATTTTGAAATTTAACTCTCGAATAATCCATTTGCCATTGATGCCAAAGCCGAGTTCGAGCAGTTGTCACGAGGTCTGTCCCAGGTGCAGTCGTCAAGGAGTTTTCATGTCGAACTCTGATGTAAAGAAACTCATCCACATTTTTCATATTCAGAAAAAAGTGTGCTCTTAAATACATTTGAGTATCAGAGCTAAATTTTCGGAGAGTGGACAAGCCGCCAATCTTTACAAAAGCTTTTTGCTTTATAGCAGAAGTTGGGAAAAAAATAACACGTCGGTCTGGATTATTTTGAAATTTCAAGGCATTTATTGGAAAGCGAATTGCTTGTACTTTTTTCTTAAATTTATCTATTCTTAACTCATGACTTCCCACCACATCAAAATGTTTATCTTTTAATGCTTCTGTCAAAATAGCTACGCGGTCTTTAGTCGAAATATCATCCGAATCGTGAAAAATAAGCACCTCTTCTTC
>CAZQTE010000288.1:0-2851 GCA_964595615.1 uncultured Saprospiraceae bacterium | reverse complement strand
AGGATTTGGATGTCCCATTTGATGCACCAGAATTTGGGACATCTTATTTTTCCCTTCTATCGCCTTCAATGCAAAATCGTAGCAATACTCATGAGGCGACTGTTTTTCATAAAACTCGATAAATGCTTTAGGTGAAATAAGAAAGCTTTCTTCAGAAGATTGTATTTGTATCGCTTCATTAGTGTAAGAGGTTTTGTGGTCTACCAAAACCATAAAAAACGATTTAGAGAAATCGATTTTTTGTTGAATTAGTAAGAGTTCTTTCTCAAAGTCAGGTAGGTTTTTGCTTTTTAAAATACCTATCGACTTTACATCTTCTTGCTCAAACAAGCGACCTAAGCTGTCTTTATCTTGCTTGATTTCAAAATATTTAAGCCCTTCTTTAAGTGTGTTTTCTGACAAACTTTCGCCAGTAAAAAGCAAAGAATAGTCTTTCAATTCTCGCATTAAAACAGGAAAATGCTCAGCAGAAAGAGCTATTATGTGCTGTGTTGTTTTACTCATGTAAGATTATTTCGAATTCGTACTCGAAATTAAAGAGAAAACGGTACAAATAAGGCTAAAGCTTCAAAAGAAACTTTAAATGTAACATGAAATAAAAGATTTGTAACGATGATGAAATATTTCCTCCTTTCTAAAAAAGGTACTACTATTTTACCATTTTTTAGGTAATGGCGAATAAGCGTCATACAACTTAACCCCAAAATAATCGAGTATCTGCTGGATTCGGTTCTTTGTATCTTTATCCAAGGTATTAAAATTTTTATGGAGCTGCTCTTTGGGATTGGCAATAAATTGGTCGTGAAAATCAGAATTACTGGGTTTAGAAAAAGTTATTTGTTTTATTTTCGTTTTCGCTTTGGGGAGAGCATATAGATTGATTATTTTTTCCAATTCTTTTTCAGGATTAAGCAAAATGTCAGAATAAAAAACGGGATGAAGTCGCAGCTCCTTTAATCTATTCAAAACCAAATAATTATTTACACACCACTTGGCGACTTGAAACTCTAATGATGAATTTAATTCAATTAAATCGTCTTCTTTTTTAAGTCCATTTTTACCATAAAATTCACCGGGTATTTCGATTTTTTTCGGAAAATTTTTGTGTGTCATTTCAAACGCTTTTATTTGAGAAATACAAGTGTCAATGGGGTGTCTCATTAGATAAATTGGAGGATATTTAAAGTTGAAATTTTGCAGTAGGTATGGAACTAATAAATTTGCACGCACATATTTTGTAATTACTTTTTTGCTTCTAATCAATTTGAATAAATTTAAAAGTTGTCTTGTCCATTTATTATGTATTGAATAGGAATGGATATTTTTAAAAAGTTGATAATAGTCAGGATTGGTATTGTTTTCCTGAATAAATGGTATCCCTCCAACATAATGTTCAAACGATGTAACACCTTTTTTTTTGTGTAAGGGTTCCCAATTTATACTTGCATCCAACAAAAAACTAAGCATTTCTAATATCCAAGTACTACCGCCACGAGGTTCACTGAAAATGATAAAGGAGTCCTCCACTTTATTCATTTTCTTCTTGTCAAGAATGTTCTTTTTAAATTTTTCTTTTACTGAATTAAACATACGTCATCAATCAAAATCTATGGATAGAATAAAGTATCAGAGCCTATAATTAACACCAAGGTACAATTTAGTGAAAAATTTGTTAGCTCTACTAAGCCAGGTGTAACAAGACAGGCATCATTTGTAACAAGCAGTCAAATATTTAAGTAATTTTGCGTTTAATATTGCAGCAAAAGAAAAAATATGGCAAAACATTTTTTAATCAATGAGAATAAGTACAAAAATGTGTTGGTAGAAGCATTTCAACTCATCTATTTTGAATTGCCTAAAAATGCCTGCACAAGTATGAAAACGCAATTAGCAGAAGTGCTGCAATTGCCTAAAAGACCTGATTTTCCTCGCTATATTCATCGTGATACACAATACAAATTTCCGTCCGCGACACAAGAAAAAGTATTGACAGATTATAAGGACTATCTACGGTTTGCAATTATTCGTAATCCTTGGGAGCGATTGGTGTCTTGCTACAAGGATAAAATTTTTTACAAAGACGACGACAATAGTTATTTCATAAAAACCAACCCAAAATTTTCGAAAGAAATGCCCTTTGATGAATTTGCGGATGTGGTCGCTTCGACTCCTGACCATTTGGCGGATTTTCATTTTTGTTCGCAGCTTGGTTTGCTCACTGATTTTACTGGCAATTTTTTGTGTAACTACCTTGGAGAGTTGGATAATTTGAATTTTCACCTTGAAAAAATCAAATCGCTTACAGGAATATCGTTTGAAACAAAAACACACCTGAATAAAACTAAAAAATCTTCATACGAAGAATACTATACGCCTGAATTAATCGAAAAAGTAAGGCAGCGGTATCACTGGGATATTGAGCTTTTTGGATTCGAATTTGGTAAGAAAAATGAGACTTTTCAGTTTGGCACTTTGACAGAAGAACAGAAAAAGCGGTTTGAAAAATCGGAATTTGTTGTTTCAATTTTGAAAGACAAAAGCAGGGAACTCCAAGGCATTGTCGCCAAAGTCGATCAAGATTCAAAACACTATGAAAATAAGGTCAAAAATTCGCTTTCGTGGAAAATTACGCAGCCACTGCGTAACGTTGCCCATGTGGTAGGCGCAAAAAAAAAAGTCTAAACTATAATAGGCACACCAAAATTTTGGCTGTCAATAAACTAAAAAGGTTAACTTCCAGAAAGATTGAAAACAAATACCTTTTCATTTTGTCACCTCCTTATTGCGGTTCGACTTTATTAAATGAATTGATTGATACCTCGCCGAATGTTTCAGTTAATAATCCGTTTTC
>CAZQTE010000287.1:0-7799 GCA_964595615.1 uncultured Saprospiraceae bacterium | reverse complement strand
CTATCGAAAAAACCTCTCTCTCAAATTTATCCATATAAATAATGTCACGTACTTAGAGAGGGAGGAAATATAAATTATTTCTCACGTAGTAAAACCAAGCTGCACGTTTCATTATAGTATTGAGAAATCTGATCTTGGTGTTGTCCAACTTCTCCATAGGTGAAAAAGCCAATCATTGGTTTTTTCCAAACATCATAAACACCTTCTATTTCCTCTTTAATCATAGGTCCGAGGGATATATGTCGAGCGACACAAGAAAACATCAAAAGGGCGTCTGCATCTGGTTTTTGTATCGAAAAATCTCTAAAACCTTCAATGGTTTCGTCAATAATCTCAAATCCTGGTGCAACAGAAAAACGAAATCTATCTCCTTGTTTCACTGCACCCGCCATAAGTATCGAACCATCTTCTTCGATGCCATGCATAGCTGCACGTAGGACATAACTATCATCACGTATGATTTGAAGAGGATACTGGGCAGAGCCTAAAGGAACTTGGTCTTCTCCAACTTTATTTTCTGCAAATTCGCCGCAATAGCTTTTTACTACTTCTAATGCAGGTTTATTATTGATCTGATAGATGATATTATCTTTTGATTTTGTAATCGTATTTTCGAGACCAATCGGCTGCCAACCACATAAAGCACGACCTTCTACTTCTATTTTATCATTGTCCAAAACTAAAACTGTCACACCATTATCTGCAATTTCATTATTGGTGAAAGTGAAAGTCTGACGCATCGCCATATCATCCCCTGCCATGCCACCAAAAATAGTTGGTAAGCCGTCAGAAGCAGTAGTAATACCTTCAATTAAACCCTCGCCATTAACAGCTAGTGAAAAGACAAGGACATAAGCAGGATTAGAGAAAATTGCTTTATTGACGATACTTTTTCCTACCTCTACTGAACTTGCATAGTCTGCTGTTGTGTGTTGGATTTGGTAATAATCTTTCTTAATATCTAGTAACATAATGGTTATGCTACTAGAGGTAAGGTCCGTATCTTTAATCTCCCCAGCGCTACTCGCACCAAGAATATCGATGTCATGTGCATCTATTATTTTACTGAGTTGGGGTAAATCACATTTGAGGGAAGCGAAAACGATAGCAAGAGTGGGCTGAAATTCGTTTTTGATAGTCTCTTTTATTTGAAAATCTATCTCTTGGAGAGAAGTGCATATAGTCTTAACTTTCATAATATTTTTTCGGAATAGCTATCAGATATCTTTTGAAAAATATCAATTAGCGTGTTGAGTGTAGTTGAGAAATGGTCATAAGGTACAGTAAAAGCTTCGTCACCTTATTTAGCCGAAAATCAGTAGAAGCTTAAACATTGTTATATTTACAAAAACTGTGCTAAAAGATAATGTCACGCACTTAGGGGCATTTAAAAAATAAATTATAACAAAGTTGAATTTTAGTTGAGGCAAAAAACCTAGGTAATGCAGGGTAGTGACGAGGCTTTTTAACGAAAAATAAGGAAGAAAGAGTGTTCCAACTGTTATAAGTTATTTATTTTCAAAATGAAATCTTAACAGCAAATAAAATCATTAAAAACTTAAAACATTTCCCGACCTTTGCGCTGAAAATTTAGCTGTGGTGAAAACCATAGTTTGAAAAATGCGTATAATCCCTTTTCAAAATAACTGAAATCAAACATGAAAAATATACTGTTTTTACTTCTTATTGCTTTTACAGCTTGTAATAATTCAACGGATACAACAGCAACGACGACAGCAAATGCAATAACTGCGAGTGCATCAACAATACCCGCAGAAACGCCTAAGCCACGTGTCAAAGGAAATCTTGAAAATCCAGATATTAAAATTCAAGTGTCAGGTTTGGCAGCAGGTGGAGAGGTTTCTTTGATAGGTGTTTTTACAGGACAAAATTTTAAAGCGGCAGTTTCTCCAATCTCGGGAGATGGTCAATTCAATTTTAAAAAGGATGAACCTTTTTTTCCTGGAATGTACTTCGTTTTGTTACCAGACAATCGTAATTTTCAAATTTTAGTGGACGAAGACCAGACTTTTAGTTTAAAGACAAACACGAATGATTTGGTAAATAGTATGGTCGTAGAAGGAAGTCTTGAAAATCAACTTCTATACGATAATTTACGCTACGAAGCAGATTATCAGCAGAAATTTGGTGTTTTAGCACAACAAATGAAATCAGCGGGAGAAGGTACACCTGCTTATACTACTGCTGAAAAAGCGAGACAAGCACTAATTGATGCTCGTAAAACTTACTTAAATGATATTTTCAAAAAGAATCCAAATTCTTTCTTTACTTCATTTAAAAGAGGTGGACAAAATCCAGATTTACGTGAAGGTTTAAGTAATGAAGCTCAAGTATGGCACTATCGTCGCGATTTTTGGAATGGTGTAGATTTTAACGACGAGCGTCTTTTGCGTACGCCTGTTATCTCAAATAAACTGAAGCGTTACATCACAGAATTGACACCTCAACAGCCAGATAGTATCATCGCCGCTGCGAAATACATCACGGATAAATCTTTGCCTTATCCAGATTACTTTAAGTATTTTGCGAACTTCATTACTTTGAATTATGACCAAAAAGAAAGTACTTTAATGGATGCACATGCGGTCGAAGTATTCATGATTCAAAATTACTTTACAAACGAACGTGCGTTTTGGTCAGATTCTGTACAAGTTTTTGGTTTGCAACAGCAGGCGTATGAAAAACAAGCAAGTTTGGTAGGTAAAAAAGGGAAGAATGTCATCGCTAATGGTCCTGACGGGAAGCAGTATTCATTGTACGATATCAATGCTGATTACACGATAGTTTATATGTTTAATCCAGATTGTGAACACTGTCAAGAACAAACACCACAATTGGTAGATTTTCATAAGAAATGGAAGTCTAAAGGCGTGGAAGTTTTCACAATTGCCTTAGATACAGACGACACGAAGTGGAAAAATTACCTGAATAAAGTTGGTGCAACGAATCAATTTACAAATATTTACGACCCTACTAATCGTGCGATTTATCCGAATTGGTATGTGGATGTAACGCCAGAATTGTATGTCTTGAATAAAGATAAAGTGATTATCGCTAAGAACTTGAAAGTTGACCAGATAGAGACTGTGATTAATCAGGATAAAAATAAATAAATATGAAATATGAAGTATGAAATATGAATAGCGCACCATTCATATTTCATACTTCATATTTTTTCTAATACCGCCTCAATCAACTTCTTCGTAATCTTCTTAGGCTGTTTACTAAACTCTCCTTTCGCTCGATTTGCTAAGATAGCATTGCATGAAATTGCGTGATGTCCCAACATTCGCGCCATGCCATAAATACCAGCCGTTTCCATTTCAAAATTAGTAATTCTGATGCCAGCATGCGACCATACGCGTAGTTCGTCTAACATGTTTTGATTGCGTACTTTTCCGCGTAATTGGCGACCTTGAGGTGCATAAAAGCCTGGGCAAGTTGCCGTTACGCCACGTAGCATATCTGGACCAATTTTGTCTGCTAATTCTTTACTGTTTTCAAAAAGATAAGTCGAGACTGGAAGTGGATTAATGAGCTGACTATCAATGCTTTGTCTTAATATTTTTTCGCTTTCATTTTCTGCAAAATCATAATACAACATCAAACCACCCAAACCCAAACCATGCGAAGAAATTAAGAAAGAATCCACATCAATATCTGCCTGTAATGCACCCGAAGTTCCGATGCGAATGAGGTCTAAAGCGGTATGCTTTTCTTTTATCTCACGGGTTTTTAAATCGATATTTACCAGTGCGTCTAATTCTGCAAAAACGATATCAATATTATCTGTTCCAATGCCAGTTGAGATAACTGAAATGCGTTTCTTTCCAATATATCCAGTATGCGTGACAAATTCTCGTTTATTGCGTTTTACCTCAATCGAGTCAAAATATTTAGAAACTGCTGACACACGGTCAGGGTCGCCAACCGTAATAATGGTCTCTGCAATTTCTTCTGGCAATAAATGGAGATGATAAACACTACCGTCTGGATTTAATATCAATTCGCTTTCTGCAATCATAATTTCAAGTTGGAGGTTGTTAGTTGGAGGTTGTTAGTCTTACTGTGTCAGAAAACAGTAATTTGGTGTCTTTCTTAGTGAAAAGTATCTTCGACTATGTACTTTTGCAAATCTAAGCGGACTACCAACTTCCAACTAACAACCATCAACTAAATTAAGACAAAGATGAGAAAAATATATCACCTTTCCACTTGTAATACTTGCCAACGTATCATTAAAGAATTGGGCGGTGGCGAAGGCTTCGAATTGCAGAATATCAAAACGGAACAAATAACTGGTGAACAGTTGGATGCGATGAAAGAAAAGGTCGGTTCTTTTGAGGCTTTATTCTCGCGTCGTTCGCGCCAATATGCCGCACGTGGTTTGAAAGAGCAAGTTTTAACAGAAGATGATTACCGTAGTTTAATTTTAGAGGAATATACCTTTTTAAAACGCCCCGTCATCTGGATTGACGATGAAATCTTCGTTGGAAATAGCAAAAAAGTAACCGCAGCCGCAGTTGCTGCCCTCTAAACTGAGTTAAGCTAACACCGAAAAAAACAACATGCTCAATAAAGAACAAATAGTAGCCTACTTCCAGTCTCTCCAAGACAACATCTGTGCAGCCTTAGAAGCAGCAGACGGTAAAGGAAAATTCATCGAAGATAAATGGAATCGCCCAGGTGGTGGTGGTGGACGCGCACGCGTCATCCACGGACAGACGCTCGAAAAAGGCGGCGTAAATTTTTCCGCTGTCCATGGCGAATTACCAGCGAACATTATCGCAAAATTAGGTGTAGAAACGGGTAATTTCTTTGCTTCAGGAGTATCCATAGTACAGCATCCTGTCAGTCCAATGGTGCCGATTATCCATATGAATGTCCGTTATTTTGAAATGGATAATGGGACGTGGTGGTTTGGTGGAGGAATTGACTTGACGCCGCATTATGTCAATGAAGAAGACGCGAAATTTTTTCATCAGACATTAAAAGATGTTTGTGATAAGCATGATGTTGCTTATCATCCAAAGTTTAAAACTTGGGCAGATGACTATTTTTATCTGAAACATCGCAAAGAAACACGCGGTATTGGCGGTATTTTCTTTGACCGATTAGGTGGACAGGACGGACATACCAAAGAAAGTCGTTTTGCTTTTGTGAAAGATGTAGGGGAAGCATTTGCTCCGATTTACACGCATTTAATTGCTAAAAATAAAGATACAGCCTACGGCGAAAATGAGCAGAAATGGCAAGCTTTACGCCGTGGTCGTTATGTGGAATTTAACTTGGTCTGGGACAAAGGAACTAAGTTTGGTTTAGACACCAACGGTCGTACTGAAAGTATTTTGATGTCTATGCCGCCAATGGCGAATTGGGTGTACAATCATCAAGTGAAAGAGGGGAGTGCTGAGGCGCATACTTTGAGTTTGTTGAAGAAAGGGATTGAGTGGGTTTAAAATTCAAACAGCTTCTTAGAGCATTGGCAAATTTTATTAGTTATTTATGTAATCGGGTGGTGAAATTTTACACTTATTACTCAATATGTGACTCAAAGTCATCTGTTGAGTGTCGTTACAAAATGATAAAGAGCCTTTTATTTGACTAAATACTTCCCTTCTCCCAAATCAAAATATCTCTTATTCAAATTCATTAGGTCATTTGAACTTTTTCTTGTGTTTTTAGCGTTTTTCTTGTAACTTTAACTAAAATATTGAAGTATGGCAGCAGCAGAAAATATACGACCAGAGAATATAGCTACAAAATTAAATCCTGTACAAATACATCTTCTAGAGATGTTTTCTAAGGATATGGGGAGCACTGAATTAAGAGAAATTAAGGATATTTTGACTGAATATTATAAGAAGAAAATTCTATCAGAAGTAGATGCTTTTTGGGATAAGAAAGAGTTTACAAAAGAGAGTTGGAATGAAGCTACTCGGGATGTTCATATGCGTACACAAGAAAACTC
Source organism: uncultured Saprospiraceae bacterium (assembly GCA_964595615.1). GTDB lineage: Bacteria > Bacteroidota > Bacteroidia > Chitinophagales > Saprospiraceae > JAHDCG01. The sequence continues at coordinate 1,807 of CAZQTE010000287.1, read as the reverse complement.
CAAAGGATGATTATTATCTTAGTAACGACGAAATAATAAGTCCGTCAAGTTGGACAGTGTATAATTTTTCTCAGTTTTGGCTTCAAAGCACGATAATTGTTGATACGCTGCCTGCCCCGTGCCGGAGGTCGGGGAGTGATTTGAAGTGAAAAATGAGGAAAATTTGACCTGTCCAGATGACGGACTTATTGTTTTGTCGTTACTTAGATACTAATTGTTTAATCCACATTCTTGGAAAAGAGGCAGAACATCGTTGGCTTTTTGATGAAATATTGGAGGGTAGAGTAAAATTAGCGGTGAGTACTCCTATTTTGAATGAATATACTGAGATATTAGATGCTTTTTTCGAAAGCAAAACACTTCAATAATATAACGACACTTTTTCTCAATCTTCCAGGTACGATTAGACGAGATATTTTTTATCAGTGGTAGTTAATAGAAAAAGACCCAGATGATAATAAATTTGTAGATTGTGCAGTCGCTTCAAATGCTGAATATATTATCACAGATGATGCACATTTTAAAGTTTTGAAACGAATAGCTTTCCCAAAAATTCTTTGTTTACGTTTGGAAGATTTCCGAGATGTTTATGTTGCGGAATCATGAAATGGGAATTGCTTATTTTCTTTTGTGCTACAAATTACTTCACCAAATACTTCCCTTCTCCCAAATCAAAATACTTCTTATTCAATTTATACATTTCTGTCTGACGCATTACTTCTAAATGTAAATCTTCTCTATCTAAGAAATCTTTATACTGCTTTTCCTCCGTCGCAATAAGTAGACTTCCAGCCTTATCTGGACCTTCTAATGCTGTAATTAATAGACTCTCATAAGGAATAGACCAGTCTTGAATGTAAATATCTTGCGGAGCATCTTCTGCTTTGATTATCAGCTTATTAGAATTAGAGTTGTGTAACTCGTGGCGCATCCAATCGTGACGACTTTCAAATTTATTGTGTGTCAAAGATATAGTCCCAATACGGATGATGGCAATGATAACAAAAACAGGAAGCAGTACATTTTGCTTTGCTATCCTTGGTACAAAATCAAATAATAAAGCAATGCTAATCGGAATGGCCAAACCGATATAATTTACCTCAGCATAGAAAATATAAGGCGTTTCAGGGTCCCCAATGTGGATGACGAGCAAATAACAAAAGCAAAATCCTAATATTAATGCTAATTTTAATAATGGAAAGAAACCTTCGATATTTGCTTTGTATGCGGCAAATTTGTTTGGTAAATTAATAATGCCAGACATGCTTTTTTTACTAAACGCCATGATATATCCACCAGTCAAACTAAGCAAAGCTATTGGAAAAAAGTAATAGGTACTTAGGCACTTTTCCAAAAATATCTTATGTGAGGGTAGTGTATGTAAATTAGGAAAGTATGCTCTGAAATTATTTTTGAAGCTTTCTGTCTTCATAGCATCATACCAAGAGGTAAAGTATTCTTTGTGAACGAAATAAATAATAATCAAAACAATGGCAAACAACCAATATTCCAATCGACGTAATTTAGACTCGTGCAAATAAAAGAAACACCACAGAAAAACAAAAAAAACGGAGAGCAAAAGGTGGTCAAAAATAATGGGGATTAGTAATAAAACAAGCGCGGGGAACAGCCATTTTCGCTGAAAATCAAAGCGTAATACCATTGCAAACCAGAGTAATAATAACGACATTCCCTGATAAAACTCAGGTGTTAGAAAGTAAAAACTATCGGTAGTAAAGAGAGTGAAAAAAGCAATCTGTGTCCAGCCAAGAAAATCATTTTTGCACCAAGCAACTATAAAATGATA
>CAZQTE010000286.1:0-7812 GCA_964595615.1 uncultured Saprospiraceae bacterium | reverse complement strand
TTCAAGATACACAAGCACCAACATTTACTAATGTTCCTGAAAGTATTACCGCAAATTGTAGTGATATACCAACTACCCCTGAAGCTGGTGAACTTACAGCAGTAGATAATTGTGATGATGAAGTGGAAATTACATTTGAAGAAACGATAGAAGAAAACGAATGTGGTCAATTAATCACACGTACATGGACGGCAACGGATAATTGTGGTAATGAAGCAGTAGCAACACAAACTATTGAAGTTGGTGACAACGAAGCACCAGTTATTGTAGACGTTCCTGAAAATACTTCAGTAGAATGTGGCAATATTCCAGAGCCAGCAAATGTAACAGCAACGGATGATTGTGACACAGATATCGAAGTTGTTTCTAATGATATAATCACAGAGGGTGGTTGCCCAGAAAATTACGTAATCATACGTACATGGACTGCAACAGATGATTGTGGCAACACAAGCAGTGCCTCACAAATGATTATTGTCGAAGACACTACAGCACCTGAATTAGTAGGCGTTCCTGAAAGTATTGGAGCAGAGTGTGGCGGCGGTGATGCAGGCGGCGAGATTACAGAACCAGCAAATATAACGGCAACAGATAATTGTGATACAGAGGTCATTGTAGAATTTGTAGAAACAACAGAAGACGGAGCTTGTGGTCAAAATATCATTCGTACTTGGACTGCAACGGATAACTGTGGTAATGTAACTACAGCATCTCAAGTTATTTCGTCGAATGACGGAACAGCACCTGAGTTAACTGGCGTACCAGAAGACATCACTGTTGAGTGTGGAAATATTCCTGATCCTGCCGAGCCAACTGCAACAGATAACTGTTCTGGTGTAGAATTGTACATGGCAGAAACAATCACTCCAGGTGAGTGTGATAATCAGTACGTCTTAGTACGTACTTGGACAGCGATTGACTTATGTGATAATACAGAGGTTCAGTCTCAAACTATTTTCGTAACAGATGAAACAGCACCAGCATTCACAAATGTGCCTGCTGATATCACTGTTAGTTGTGGTGAAATTCCTGAAGTGCCAGCAGATATTAGTGCAGAAGATAACTGTAGCGGCGACGTAACAGTCATCTTCAATGAGTCACAAGAAAATGTAGAATGTGAAGATACCTATGACATTGTTCGTACTTGGGTAGCAACAGACGCATGTGGAAATAGTATTACAACGCAACAAACAATCAGTGTTAGCGATGTGATTGCTCCTGAATTTGTAGAAGTACCAAGTGATATTACAATTAATTTAGCGGCAGGAGAGGCTGTTCCAGAACAAGCTAACTTAGCAGCAACAGACAATTGTGATGAAGATGTGGAAATCGAAACTTCATTTGTAAATGAAGATGCAGAAGGTGGCTACAATATCATTTACACTTGGACAGCAACGGACAATTGTAACAACACAACTGAAATATCACAGACTGTTTTCGTTATCGAAAATATCGAAGTGAGTTTAACTCCAGAGGTATCTGCATTATGTGGAGCAGGAACAATAACTCTATATGCAGCACCATTAGGAGAAGAATTTACATACTCGTGGACAACAACAGGCGGTGAATTTAGCAGTACAGATACACCAGAAGTTGATTTAACAATTAATATTGCTGGTCAGTACGAAGTAGTAGTAACAGTAACTTCTGCTAATGGAGCAAGCGGTACAGCTTCTGCAATGGTAACCGTGAATGAAGGTATCGAAGCAAATGCAGATAGCAATTCTCCATTATGTGTCGGAAATACTTTATTCCTGTACGCACCAGACAATGCAGACAATTACTCTTGGACAGGACCAAATGCTTACGCAAGTAACGAACAAAATCCTGTTATTGAAAATGCACAACCTGCACAATCAGGAGATTATATCTTAGCAATTATTGAAGACGGTTGTGAAAGTATAGACACTGTAGCAGTAGTAATTGCAGAAGAATTAGCTGTAGCTATCGAAGGCGACATCTTATACTGTGAAACGGATAGTATTGAATTGACAGTTACTGGTGGAACAGTATTCTCATGGTCTGGACCAATTGGAGTAAGTGGAAATGAACAGACTTTAATGGTGCCAAACGTTGGATTATCACACACTGGTATGTACTATGTAACGGTAACAAATGAAGCAGGCTGTGAAGCCGTCTTAGAACAAGAGGTTGACGTACGTCGTCGTCCTACTCCAAACTTAGGAAGCAACTCACCAATCTGTGCGGGACAAGAATTATTTGTTTATGCAAGTGGTGGTGCAGACTTTAACTGGTATGGACCAAATGGATTTACGAGTGAAGATGCAGAAGCACAAGTATTCAATATACCTACTGTTCCAGGTGTTTACACTTACTTCTGTGAGGTAACATCAGAAGACGGCTGTATGGAAGTTGCCGAAATTGAGGTTGAAATTTTAGAAGCTCCAGAATTAACTTTCGACGAAGACCACACACTATGTATGGGAGAGTCTGTGACTTTAACTACAACAGGTGCGGCTGACCACTTCTGGCAAGGACCAGGCGGAATTTTTGCTTTAGGTGATGATTTCGTATTAGAGAATGTTACAGATGCACAAAGTGGCATGTACATTTCTACATCGACGAGCAACGAAGGTTGTGTATTCATGGATACAGTCTATGTTATGGTTGTAACTATTCCAGATTTTGAAGTAATTGCTACAAATGTAGATTGTGAGAATGCAGGTATAATTGAATTGTCAACTACGGGTGAAACAACTGGCTTGACTTATGATTGGGCACATATAGAAGGAGAAATAAATCAATCAAATCTCACTAATTTAGCAGAAGGTAATTACTCTGTGACAATTACAGGTAGCAATGATTGTTCAATTGTATTGGAAGACATCGAAATCATCGAAGATTGTCAATGTGTTCCTGCTGTAGTTGCTTCAACAGAAATCACAGACTCAACTTGTGGAGAAAGCAATGGTGCCGCAACAATTTCATTGACGTCAACAACTGAAGAATATACATATACTTGGAGCAACGGCGGAACAACGAATACGCAAACTGACTTAGCAGCAGGCGTTTACAGTGTAACAATAGCTATGACTGTAAATCCAGAATGTTTCATTGTAACAACTGTAAACATCAACAATGCAGAAGGTCCAGAAGTAACGAATATAGCAACACTTGACGCATCTTGTGGCGAAAGCAACGGAACGGCGACATTGACACCAAATACATATACTTACCGCTGGTTAGATAATGACTTTGTTGGAAATACACGTTCTGATTTAGCAATTGGAGAATACGATGTAGAAGTTACAGACGCAGCAGTTCCTGATTGTCCAACATTCGTAACTGTAATTATCGAAGGTACAGAAGCAGTTATTGCAACAGCAGAAGTCTTATCGCAGCCAACTTGCGGTATAGCAAACGGTAATGCTATTTTAGTTACTGAAAATACGACAGATTACACATTCGCATGGAATGGTAGTAATGTAACAACAGCACAACGCGATGATTTAGCAGAGGGAACATACAATGTAACCGTTACTAATATCACTACAAACTGTACATCAGTTGTCATGTTTAGTATCAATTCTGTCGTGCCAGGCGGTGCAACAATTAACGCAGAAGATACATCTGTAACTTGCTTTGGTGATACAGACGGTGAAGTGATTTACGATATTGATTATGATAATAATTTCGTAGAGCCAGCAGATGTGAAAATCACAAATGCAGCAGGCGACATCTTCATAAATGGCGAATTAGCAGCAGGCGAATACTGCATCGTAGTTACAGACGGTAATGGTTGTCAAGCAGGTCAATCTTGCTTTACAGTTACAGAACCAGTTGATTTGACATTGGATTATACAACTACGGATGCAAACTGTCTAGAAGGTGGAAGTATCAATATGTTGGTTACTGGAGGAACAGCTCCATACACTTATACTTGGTCTGATTTATCAGGAAATAACCAACCAGCAAATCGTACTGATTTAGCTGCGGGTGAATACGGCGTAACAGTTACAGATGTTAGCGATTGTGCAGAACGCACAATGATTGTTACTGTCGAAAATGGTTGTGGAGAAGAAGGATGTACAGTTCCTCCAACAGTAAATACAGTTCTTATCACGAATTCAACTTGTGATAATAACGACGGTTCTGCCTTCATCATTCCTTCAGGTTTAGCAAATAGCTACACTTACGAATGGTCAGCAAGTAACAATACCACACACAATGGTATTAACTTGGAAGCAGGAACGTACATAGTAACAATTACAAGTATTAACAATCCTAATTGTTTTGTAGAAACTACAATTACGATTAACAATGTAGATGGTCCTACTGCTCAAATCACGGATATTGACGCAGCGGATTGTACAGCAGCGAATGGTTCTGCGAAACTAGCACCGAATAGCTATACATACACATGGGCTGATGGCACAGTTGATAGAAACCGCGATGACTTGACAGCAGGAACTTACATAGTGACTGTTTTAGATGAAAATACAAACTGTGAAAATACAATAGTGGTAGAAATTCCTTCTCAGAGTGATTTGGAGATTTATGCAACTGAAAATAATGAACCGACATGTGGCGAAGCTAATGGAGATGTAACTCTTTCTGCAAATGAAGATGATGTCATCTCTTATACATGGGATAACGGTTTTGTCGGAAATAACCGTAGTGATTTAGCTGCAGGTGTTTACAGTGTAACTGCTACTAATACGGTAACAGGATGTACTGCTGAGACTGAATTCACGCTCTTAAATAACATTTCTGAGGTAGCAGTTGTAGCATCTAACTTTACATTAAATTGTAATGACGATACAAATGGAACAGTTGATTATGAAGTAACGGTATCAGGAGATTTTGCTAATCCACGTACCGATGTAATTCAAGATGCAGCTGGTAATATATTCACAAATGGTGAATTAACTGCTGGCGAATACTGCGTATTAGTATATGATGCCGACGGATGTTTAACTGGTCAAGATTGCTTTACCGTAACAGCACCAGAAACATTATCTGTAGCAACAAGCGTTACTAATCGTACTTGTGAAGCAGGTGGAAGTATCGAATTAGCAACACAAGGAGGAACAGCTCCATATTCATTCAATTGGATGAATACTGCCGAAGACACAAATGAACAAACTGATTTACCATCAGGCATTTACAATGTAACTATTCAAGATGCAAATGGCTGTGAAGTAGTTGTAAATGATATCGAAGTAGAAAATGATTGTGATACACCATGTGAACAACCAGTTGTTGCAAATATCTCGATAATTGACGCAACTTGTGGTTCTGATAATGGTAGTGCGACGATAGAATTGCAAAATCCAACGGCAACACCATTTACTTTTGCATGGACTGATAATGTAAGTTTCACAAATGCTGCTTATGACTTAACAGCAGGCGTTTACGAGGTAACAATCACCAATGAAATTGATCCGAACTGTTATGAAATAGAAACAGTCGTAATTGGAAATGTGGACGGACTACAAAGTGGTCAGCCACAGGTAATGGCAGCTAATGACGCAATATGTACATCTGCAAATGGTATGATCGAATTATCACCAGCAGTTTACACTTATACTTGGGATGATAATGTAATTGGAGCAATGCGTAATGACTTAACATCAGGAGAGTATGTTGTGACTGTTACCGATCCAAATACAGGATGTTTTGATTTAATGGAAATCGTTGTTGGAGAAAACAACCCATTAGTTGTAAGTTTCGTTATTGACTCAGAGCCAATTTGTGGTGAGGATAATGGTAAAGTAACTGTTGTCGTTGAGAATGGAACAGCAGACTGTGAATATATGTGGAGTGATGACGCCGAAGGTCAAATCCGAGAAGATTTAGGTGCAGGAGTATGGTATGTTGAAGTTTACGACCCAACTTTAGGATGTACTGCAGTATCTGAGACATTCACATTGACTAATAATGGAGAAGAAGCAGAAGTTACAGTAACGGATACTTCAGTTTCTTGTAATGGAGAAGCGGATGCAGAAGTGAACTATAATGTTTCTTATGCACCAGACTTTAGCATTCCTGCGACGGTAACAATTAGAGACGGAGACAATAACATTTATGAAAATGGAACTCTCCCCGTCGGTAATTACTGTATTGTAATCGAGGACGCAAATGGTTGTTTAGCAGGTGAAGGCTGTTTCTCAGTAACATCACCAGAAATTTTAGTTGTTTCAGCAGCTGTCAATGACGGAAACTGTTTAGCTGGCGGAGCAATTAACTTGACTGTAACAGGCGGAACAGAAATTTACTCTTACCTATGGAACGACGGTAATACAAGTGCAAACCGCACCGACTTATCAGCAGGTACATACAGTGTAACAGTAACTGACGCTAGTAACTGTACAGCAAGTGTAACTGACTTAGCGATTATTGTCAACTGTGATGATGAATGTGAAGACCCAGTTATTGCTTCATTAAGTGTAACAGAAGAAACTTGTGAAGGTAATGACGGAACAGCAATTGTAACGGTAGAAGGTGCATTATCTGACTTTACTTTTGCATGGTCTGTAGCCGGTAATACAACGAATATTGCGAACAACTTACCAGCAGGTTCGCATACTGTAACTGTGACCACAGCAGGTACAGATTGTGAAATAACAAAGTCTTTTGAAATCATTGACGGCTGTGGAGACCCATGTATCGAACCAGTAGTTACAAATATTGAGACTTCAAATGCAACTTGTGATAATGGAGGAAGTGCAACAATCTCAATGGAGAGTGCGAACTCAAACTACATTTTCACTTGGCAAGACAATGTGAGTAACAACAATCAAGCAAATAACTTGATTGCTGGAACTTACTCAGTGACGATTAATCATGTTACGAATGCTAACTGCTTTACAGTTGAAACCATTACAATCACCGAAGATTGTGATGCACCATGTGAGGCAGCAGTAGTAACGAATGTAATAGAGAATGCAACAACTTGTGAGCAATCAACAGGTTCTGCTACGATAGAAATTGAAGGCAACTTAATTGACTATAATTTCATCTGGGCTGATAACGTAAGTACATCAAATACTGCGACAGATTTAGCTGCGGGTACTTACCAAGTAGCAATTGTCTTTAATGACGATGAAACTTGTGTAACGCAGCAAACAATCACAATTACAGATGATTGTACGAATGAAGACCCTTGTGATAACTTAGTTGTAGCTTCTGAAAATATCACAGATGCAACTTGTAATACTACCAATGGTGCGATTACAATTACAATGTCAGACAACACAATGAATTATACATTTGTATGGTCAAATGGCATTGCAAGTACAACTAATGTAGCAGAAGGATTGGCAAGTGGTGATTATGAGGTAGAGATAGGTATAGAAGGCGAGTCTTGTACAATGACTCAGGAATTCACTATCTCTGATGATTGTAACGGTACAGGTACACCAGAATGTACAGACCCAGTTATTACATCAATTGATTTTGAAAATACAGAATGTGAACAAGCAACAGGAACGGCAAGTATTGCTATCGCTGGAAATATTGCTGATTACACAATCGAATGGAATACAGGCGCAGTAACTGCAAGCATCAATAACTTGGCAGCAGGAACTTACGAAGTAACTGTTACAAATAATGATGAAAACTGTATAAGCTCAGAAACAATCATCATCAATGATAATTGTGAAGATGAGCCATGTTTAGACACACCAATTGTAGTTGACATTACAACAACAGTTGAAACATGTGCGCAAGCAAATGCAAGTGCAAGCATCCAAATGGATATGAATAGCAGCTACACTTATGCATGGGAAACAGGCGCGACAACACCACAAGTAAGCGGCTTGGCAGTAGGTTTCTACGAAGTAACAATTA
>CAZQTE010000285.1:0-7874 GCA_964595615.1 uncultured Saprospiraceae bacterium | reverse complement strand
GAGATTTAATTCCCGAACCGCCTTTTGTTTACAACTGTGTACCCTTTTGAAAAAATCAATAAAACAATAACTAAAATCAAAAATTATCTCAAAAAAAAATAACCACCTCACCGAGCTTTTTTCCACCCTCAGCGCCAAAGAAATCCGCGAAGTCCGCAAATTCGTTCGTTCGCCCTTTCACAACAAGCGGAAGGATGTCATTGCCCTATTTGATTATCTGGCAAAACAGCATCCTTTTGTGCGTCCCGAAAAACTGGAAAAGGAGGTAATTTTTGCAGCGGTTTATCCAAAGCAAGCGTATGAGCGACAGGCGTTCTATTATGTCTGTTCTTGGTTGAAAAATTTGATAGAAGATTATCTGGTTTACTCGGCGGCACAGGCAGAACGAGATTTGACATTGACGCGCATTTACCGTCAAAAAGGATTGGAAAAGCACTTTATCGAGACGGTAAAAAGTACGGAAAAGAAAAGAGAGAAACAGCCTTTGCGTGATGCGGACTTTCACTTGGTTAATTTTCATCTGTATCAAGAAAAATTGGAGTATGCAGGGCAACAAAGTCGGCGTAATACAGAAAATCTACAAGCTGCTACGACGGAATTAACGCTCTATTTTATCGCGGAAAAACTGAAACATACTTGTCATGCTTTAAGTCAATCTCTTTTTACTAAAGTGGAGTTAGAGGCGGATTTTTTGAAAGAGATATTGGATTACATTCGCAAGAAAAACTATCATCAGACTGTGCCTGCTATTGCGGTTTATTATGCTTATTATCAAGCATTTACGGGCGGAGGGAGTTTTAGTTCTTTATTGGACTTAGTTAAAAAATATAATGGAAAATTTCGGGCGAGAGAGATGCGCGATATTTATTTGATGCCGATAAATTTTGGGATTCGTGCGTATAATTCTGGTAAAAAACACTTTTTACGCGAGGTCTTTGAGGTCTATCGACAAGGTTTGGAATATGGCGTATTTTTAGAGAATAATCAATTGTCGCGTTTTACTTATAGTAATATTGTTTCGGCAGGTTTGGGTGTGAAGGAATTTGCGTGGACAGAGGATTTTTTACATACACACAAAGACTTTTTATCACCCAAAAATCGAGAGAATATCTACAAATATAATCTCGCTAATTTTTATTTTCAAAAGCCTGACTATGACAAAGCCATGCAGCTTTTGGTGACAACAGAATTTTCAGATTTATTGTATAATATACAAGGACGACGGATGTTGTTAAAGATTTATTACACATTAGGTGAGGAGGACGCTTTGCATTCACTTTTAGATAGTTTCAAACGCTTTTTGTATCGACAAAAAGAATTGGGTTATCATCGAGAGAGTTTTTTGAATTTGATTCGCTTTACGGGACGACTTTTGGTTTTGCCACCAAGAGATGAAGAGGTGTGTTTTAAATTGACGGAAGAAATTGAGACAACTAAAGAGGTGACTGATAAAGAATGGTTATTGAGGTCTATTGAAGAGATTAAAAATTAAGGTAGTGGGTGAAAACGACTGATGCATAACTTTTACTCACAAGGTGACTTTGAGTCACCACGTGAGCATCCACCATTTTGATCCACTACCAAAATTAAAAACGCTTAGAAAACTAAGTTCCTAAGCGCTTTCATAAATGTAAGAGGATTGATTATCCCATAGCTTTTTTAATCATACCGATTACAGCCATAACGACACCACCACCGACGCCTCCTCCTGCTACAGAAGAAAGAATACTAGCAATGTCCATTCCACCGCTGGCTGCCATATCTCCCATCTCAGGAGAAAGCATACCTAAAAGTGTACCGCCTAAGCCGCCACCCGCGATTCCTGCAACAGAATTCCAAAGAGTTCCCATAGAGGAACCTTTCATTAATGAGCCTGCGATGTTACCACCAGCAGCACCACTGAGTAGCTGAATAATTAATGCCATCATAATTTTTAATGTTTTGTTTTGATGAAATAATGTTGCAATTGTACGGCATTATTTTTAAAAAGCAATATTTTATGCTTTATTTTTAGTTTTTTGTAATATTTTTGATTATGGTGATATTTTTTAAAGATTAATAAATTTGTTATGAATTGCCCGATTTAGTATTTTAAAGTTAAAAATTAAGTAGAAAACCTAGTCGAAATAAAAAAGCCTTTCTTCAATCAAGAAGAAAGGCTTTTTGCTGAAAATTAAAGATTTTGCTTGATTTTAATTTTCATTCTTAGCTCTCTTTGTACGAGCGCCGCTTGTTCCTTTTACTTTAGCATTCTTAATGGTTTTATTTTTCTTTCCATTAATTTTTCTAGCTTTTTTCTTTCCTGATTGGATATCAGAAGTAGGAACATCCTTGTCTCTTGGCTTAGGATTTGTCTGTGGAGCTTGCTTAGTCGGTCTGGTATTTCCTTGTTTTATGACACTTGAGTTAGTTCTCGTAGGAGTACTTACCTTGTCTTTAGGCACTTTATTACCTGAATTTGACTGAGCAGGCTTAGTCTGCTTGTTTGCAGGTCTTGTCTGTTTATTACCTGAATTAGGCTTACTTACCTTATCCGTTGGGTATTTTTTTCCAGAGTTTGATTGAGCTGGCATTTCCTTTTTAGGTACTTTGTTGCCTGGCTTAGACTGAGCTGGTTTAGTTTGCTTGTTACCCGAATTAGGTGTGCTTACTTTATCCTTCTTAGGTACTTTGTTACTTGGCTTAGACCGAGCTGGCTTAGTTTGTTTATTGCCTGAATTTTTAGCTCTCTTAACTTTTTTAGAAGTTTTTGGAGTGCTCACTTTTTCTTTAGCAGCGCCTTGAGGTGCATCTTTTTTGCTTTCTACAGTTTTTGTAGTTCCGTTTGGTGTAGAAACACGTTCGGTTTTAATGGTTTTTCTTTCGGTTTGTGCTTCAGTAGTCAGACTTAAAGTGAAAATAAAGGCAAATAAGAATAAGCCTTTGATTTTTATTGAATTCAACATAATGATTGATTGTTTTTTAAGTTTTGAAAATTACAAAACTTGTTAAAGTAGTTGTGGTGAATATTTGGGGGAGGATATTTAAATATTGGGACATAATTATTTCGATAATTACGTCCGAGTACTTATTGATTACACCTTTATGACGAGGTGATTTAGAAATAGTTACAGCATATTGTAATTTAGGCAAATTTCTACTTTACTAGCTTTTGTGTTACTATCTCTGTTTCCGTTTTTAGTTCGATGATATAAATTCCAGAATTCCAGTTAAGTACTCGGACATAATTATTTCGATAATTAGAACAGAGAAAATTTTTTGTCTGATTTGGCTCTGAAAACCGCCAATACCCTACGGTCTTTAAGGATTTTCAAAGTGAAATCAAGCGGAAAATTGTCCTGTTCTAATATTGTAAATAATTGTGTCCGAGTACTTATTTGTATCAATGGAGAAATTACTTTCGATCATAGATTTTTTAGTAAATACAATGCGCCCAAAAGTGTCGAATACTCTAATTTGTGTACTTAAATCAGATGCTCCATTTGTCTTTTGAATGTGTAAACTTTCCTTAATAGGATTTGGAAAAATATTCCATTCTAGTACATCATTGACAATAGAACGTACCGCTGAGAAACTAACCGTCCCGTCAATTTCTACACTCTTTAGACGATAATAAGACTTTCCATTAGATAGTACATCTGAATATGAAAAGTGATTATCTGTCTGTTTTTCAAATGTAGTTAAGTCAAAAAATGTTCCACCATCAATACTTTTTTGAATAATGAAATGGTCTAAATCCCTTGTGCTTTCGACTTGCCATTCGATTTGGCGAAGAACGTAATTTATTAAACTTTTTGTTTATTTGTTTTCATTCTCACTTTCATGGGGTTTGTCAAAGAACCATTTTTTTGTAGTACAGCATGAAATGCTTTTTCTCATAAAACATCGAGAACAAACAACCGTTTAACTAAAAACATTACTCTCTATAAATGTAACGGAATCAGATTCCACCCGTCTTTAAGGGAAATTGTAGATTATTTATTACAAATTCCCTAAGTAAAACTTATTAAATCACTTTTACTAACACAAGATTACATCAAACAAAACTATTATCACGTGAAAATTATCAAACGCCTTTTTATATTCATTTTTGTCCTACTTCTATTATTATTAGGTGCAGCCTTTGCCATTCCTTATTTTTTTAAAGATAAGATTGTTGCTGTTGTCAAGGAAGAAGTCAATGACCGCATTAACGCGACCGTTGATTTTGATGATGTCGATATTTCTATTTTTCGTTCTTTCCCTGATTTGAGTGTGGGCTTGAATGATTTTTCTGTAGTCGGAAAAGATGAATTTGAGGGAGTGAATTTAATAGCTGGAAAGTCTTTTGATTTGACATTGGATGTCATGTCCGTTGTTAATAGTGCAACGCAACCAATCGAGGTCAAAAAAGTACATTTACAAGACCCAGAAGTCAATGTTTTTGTCTTGAAAAATGGCAAGGCAAACTATGATATTGCATTGCCCGATGATACTGCTGAAGAGACGAGTGAGTCGTCTGGTTTATCCGTTGCTTTGCGTGAATATAGTATTGAAAATGGAAATTTAATTTACGATGACCGTACTCTAAATATGCGTGTAGAGGCTACAGATATGGACCATAGTGGTGTCGGAAATTTTGCTTTAGACGTCTTTGATTTGGAGACGGATACAGAGATTGAGGGATTGACAGTTATCTATGATAATATTGGTTATTTGGTGAAATCTAATGCCAAATTAGACTTGACGGTCAACGCAAATATGGAGTCTATGAAATTTACTCTTAAGGAGAATGACTTGACTGTCAATGACTTAAAGTTAATCGCGGACGGTTTTGTAGAAATCCCAAATGAGAAAGATATTGATATGGATTTGAAATTTGAAGCACCACAAAATACCTTCAAAAATCTCTTATCCGTTATCCCAAATGCTTATATCGCAGATTATAAAGATGTAAAAGCAAATGGTAATTTCACCTTGAATGGTTTCTTAAAAGGAACATACAATGACAATTCTTTGCCTGCTTTCCGCATCAATACAGGCATTACAAATGCAGATGTGAAATACCCAGATTTGCCAGTTGGCATCAGTGGTATTAGCGCAAAAATAGATGTCAACAGTCCTAGCAGTAATCTTGACCGTATGACAATTGATATTCCTAAGTTCAATCTGAAAATTGGCAATAATCCAGTCGCTGGATATTTCAAATTAAAGACTCCATTGTCTGACCCAGATATGGACATGAAAATGGACGGAGTGATTGATTTAGCGGAATTAAATAAGGCATTTCCAATCGAAGGAATGGAGGAAATGACGGGAAAAATCACCTCTGATGTGACCGTTAAAACAAAGATGAGTACGATAGACCGTGAGGATTATGCAAATGTAAATATGTCTGGTGCGCTGCAGATTGATGATTTGATTTATGATGCCGCAGATATGCCTGCTGTAAAAATCAAACATGCAGAAGCAGACTTCACACCACAAAAAGTTATCGTCCCTTCATTTAATGTCCAAACAGGTGCAAAATCTGACCTAAAAGGTAGCGCAAGTTTTGATAATATCTTAGCTTATTTTTCTCCTGAAAAGACGATGAAAGGAACGATGAATTTGCAGTCTAATTATTTTGATGCAGATGAATGGATGGTCGAAGAAGAAAGCGCGCCCGTAACTACAACGACAACAGTTCCAGCTGAAGAAGCAGAACTTTTTGACCGTTATGATTTTGATTTTGATGCGAATATGCGCAAAATTAAATACGATGTGTATGACTTAAAGGACCTACGTGCGAAAGGTAATTTTACTCCAAATGAGTTGAAAATCGATGATTTCTACACGAAAGTAGGCGATTCTGATATCTCTGCTAAAGGTAATGTTACGAATGTTATGGACTACTTGTATGAGAATGAAACTTTGGGAGGAACGGTTAATTTGACTTCTAATTATTTCAACCTAAATCCATTTATGGAGGAAGACCCCGCAGCAGCGGCAGCAGTTGAAAACAAAGGAACGAATGTCTCGCAAGAAGACTTGGAACCATTCTTAGTGCCTGAAAATATTGAAATGTTGGTGAATACCAATATGAAAAAAGTGATTTATACCGATATGGAAATCACGAATATCACAGGTGGATTGGATATAAAAGACAAAGCTGTTAATTTGAAAGATGTCAAAGGACAAACGCTAGGTGGTGGTATTGAGATGAGTGGTGGCTATGGAACGAAAGACCCTGAAAAGCCAACTTTTGACCTCAAGTATAACCTTCAAAATATGGATTTTCAACGCGCCTTTAATACTTTCAACACTTTTGAAAAAATTGCGCCGATTGGGAAATATATCAAGGGTAATTTTAATACCTCATTGGCGATGACGGGTGTATTAGGAAAAGATATGTATCCTGATTTCAATACACTTAATATTGACGGTTTTTTACAAACCTTAAATGCAGTAGTAGCTGGTTTTGAGCCATTGAATAAAGTAGGGGAGACTCTAAATATCAACGCGCTAAAAACGGTCAAAATTAAAAATAGTAAGAATTGGTTAGAAGTGAAAAATGGACGTTTTGAACTGGAAGAATTTGACCATACGCATGAGGGAATTGATATGAAAATTGGTGGTTCGCACGCTATCACGAATGAAGATATGAAATACAATATTTTCGCCAAGATACCACGAGAAAAACTAGGTAAACTCAATGATGTCGCGGGTGTTGGCTTAGATTGGTTAAGTGGACAGGCTTCTAAATTGGGTATCAATGTAGACGCGGGCGAATTTGTAAATGTCGCTTTAACTATTACTGGAACGATGCTAAAACCAAAGGTAGATGTTAAACTTTTGGGTACAGATGGAGAAGGCAAAAGCATTCAAGATGCCGCAAAAGATAAGTTGAAAGAAGAGGCTGAAAAGCAGAAAAAAATCTTGGAAGACAAAGCCAAAGCTGAAGCAGATAAAGCGAAGCAAAAAGCGCAAGAAGAATTAGATAGAAAGAAGAAAGAACTCGAAGATAAAGCCAAAGCGAAAGCGAAAGAAGAGGCTGAAAAATTAAGAAAGAAAGCGGAAGAAGAAGCCAAAAAACGTCTGGAAGAGGAAGCTGCAAAGAAAGCTGCTGAAGCCGCCAAAAAAGCAGAAGAAGCCCTTGGCGATAAAGCGAAAGAAGAGTTGGATAAATTAAAGGATAAACTGCCTTGGGGGAAAAAGAATAATGGCGGAAATTAGAAGCTAGATTAAAAATAGACTTGTTACAATTGTCGTAACAAGTCTATTTTATCATATCGTCTGGAGGCGACAAAAATAGACTCAAATTAAAGAAAACAGAATTACTAGGGTCTACATCAAAACTTGGAGATATGTCGTTCTTACCTTCAAATTTTGTAGTAAAATGAAACTGATATCCTATCTGTGCAGATGTCCAAATCCATGGAATAATTTGTTTTTCCCATATTGTCGTTAGTCTAAATTCGGAGCGATTAACAGAGTAATCAAAAAAGGTATTGGCTACTGCATCATTTGGTAAATCCATGCGGAATGTTTGTCCTGCTATTTGGATTCCTCCTAAAAATATATTCTTACTATTTAAATTGTAACGCATCAAAGCATAAGCAGGAAGAACACTTTCAAAGCCCCACTTATCATTGAAATTTCTATTTAAAATGATAAATGGAATAGCTGTCGTCCTCCGAAAACTTGAAGTAAAATTGATGCCAATTCCCCATTCGTAGTCATCATTAGGTTTTTTCCCAAACAGCAATCGCGCTTTATAAATAGCATATCTTGAATCAAAACTTTTCCATTTTTCATAATTCCCTTTTGCGCCATATTTACCATAAAAAGCCAAGTATTTATTTTCATCAATCGATTTGCTGATAATTATACCATAATCATTTCCTTTTAGTACC
>CAZQTE010000284.1:0-7921 GCA_964595615.1 uncultured Saprospiraceae bacterium | reverse complement strand
TTTCGACATCCTCACAGCTTTTTCTTAGAGAAATATTTTTATGAGAAAACCCTTACAGTTATTAAAAGCGCATGACTAATATTTCTATTTAATTTTCATATTTAAACAAGCCGTATTGAACCATAGCCCCGCGAAACTGACTTCCCAATACCAATTAAATCCGGTAACAGCGCATTCGTCGTAAATCGACCACCAAAAATCAGCATTTTTTGGTCTTTAAAATTGGTTTGTTGTTCCTGCAAATGCGCTTTGACCATAATGCGTTCTTCCACCCAGACACCCATGCCTTTGTAAGCTGCCAAGAGATGATTGCGCAACAAGCGATTTAAAAAAGCTCCTTTTTCGTCCTTTTTCAAGGCTATGTATTCCTGGTGATTTTTTTGGGTCAGCGCCATGTATAAGGTTTCAAATGCATACTCGTGTAAGTCTTCGCTGACTTCGGCTATTACTTCTCGACATTTGATTTGTTTGTGCGCCAGTTGGTAAGTTTTATCCCCCAATTGCAGTTCCTTTATCTCCAAAAACAAATCCATGAGCAATTGCGCCCCTTCGCCCAAACCCAATAGGGTAGGGGTGCCACCGATGACCTTGTACTGCACCAATGGATAGCGATACATCACTCGCCCATCGTCGTAGTGGTTGTGCAATAGTGGGCTGTGTTCTTTGAAGAGGTTGCCGAAATAGCCGCGTAGGCGATGGGCCTCGCGGGTGGGGAGCTTTATTTCGGGGAAGGTTAGGGTGGTTTGTTTCATTGTTGTGTTTTTTAGAAAAATGCTAATGTTGGTTCTTCTCTATCTAATTTAAAACCGTATTTTAAATCATAATATTCGTCCCAGTTTTCTTCATAGATAATTCCTTTGTCTTTTTGGTCTTCGGGTGGGTCATACTTGTTGTTTGGAAATCTGGTAACGTACTGCAATAAGTCAGGGCGTAGCTTTTTTATTTCTCTTTTTCTCTCAAAAACATCTTCAATTTGTTGTAAATCCAAAAACTGTTGCCACAAGTCACGAGCTGTTGGACTAAACGGAATAAAGACATCATAATGCCTGCGTTCTTGCGATATGAGTTCAAATTCCTCGTTCAATTTTTCTAACTGAAGCGTTTCTAAAAAAACACGTATTTTATTGGATGCAACGCTGTTGTCTTGTACTGCATTTTTGACCTTTTGAAAATAGCTTGTGCTTAGAGCATAAAAAGAACTTTCGGGAATAATATCAGGAAATTCATCTAATACATTTTGCGTACAGTTTAAAAGTGTTTTGTCGTAAATCCATTTTGCTTTTCCAGAATGAAATAGCTTGACAGTTCCTGTTCCGTTTTCGCCGTTTCGATTACATCTACCCGCTGATTGATTAATGCTGTCCAAAACTGCGAAATCTCGGTAAACAATATCTAAGTCTATATCAACACCCGCTTCTACTACTTGAGTGCTGACGACTAATTGTCTTTTCTTTTCTTTATTATTTTTTTGAATATTCTCAATAATCGTTTTTCTGAATAGCGGTAAAACAGAAGAAGAAATATAGAAAGTATCGCCCTCAAAATCTTTTTCCAAAGCCTTAAAAACCTCTTGCGATTGACGGATAGTATTGCAAATGATTAGGAAAGACTTCTTGGCTTCCTTTTTTATATCTTCTGCAAAAATTTTAATGAGTTCTTCGGTTTCTTTTACTCCTTCTTTTAAAAGAGATTTATCCAACTGAATACGTTTTTGCTTCTCAAACCATTTTTTTGTTTTGTCGGTTTGAGTTTCTGTTTCTGTCAATTCAATAATAGGATGATTGTTTATCAATGCGGGTTGTGTCGCAGTAATGAAAAGAAACTTAGTATTAAAGAATTCTGCCATTTTAGCAAAAACAGCCTCAATGACTTCGTAGTATTTCGGTGGAATATTCTGCACTTCATCCAATAAAATAATGGCATTAGTCATGTTGTGAAACTTACGAATGCGCTTATTTTTATTAGTGAAAATACTTTCTAATAATTGCACAAAAGTGGTCACTATGACCTCTTGCTCCCAGCCTTCGGTCAGATACTCTGCTTCTTGGTAAGTTAGTTCATCATTCTCACCGTATTCTTGTCTCAGATGTGCTAAATAATGATGTTTGGCAACAAGGGTATCGTCTAAATTTGATGCTTCTAAAATATCACGTAAGACCTGTTCATTTTGGTCAATTATTGATGTGAAAGGCAAACAGTAAACAATTCTATAATTAGTTTCAGTTAAACTGTTTTGCAACAAAATAGCTGCATTATAGGCACTAAATGTCTTTCCCATACCTGTCGGTAGTGTGATTGAGAAAAACGCTTCTGATTTGTGTTTAATAATATTAGCAGCAATGTCCTGATAAGCCTCTTCGCGGTCTATATCAATCGGACGTTTTGAACCTGTTCCAAATTCTTTCTCTTTGTAAAAATTAACTAAATTGGCGGGCAGTAATTCATTTTGTTTGACTATAAAATCGCTCTTCTCTCTGCCTTCTCGACGTATTTTTACGTCTCCTTTATCTGCTGACAATAGAAAAGAATACAGATAGTGCTGAAAAAGAAAATACCAAAGACTCTTTTCTTCTTCGAGTTGTCGAATGTTTCTTCCAATTGCTCGACCGCGCTCAAATTTCGATACAATACCTTTCCATTGTTTAGTAGAAATATTGAAACCTTTGGAATTTAAAATCTCATTGTAGGCTTGAATATTTAAGTGTTTCAGTTGAGTCTCATAAAAGTCAGTATCTTCCTCAAAAAGTACGAAATTACCTTTCTCATAATCTTTTAGGTCGCCGTGATGCTGTTTGATAATGTGTAATAAAATGTACTCAATCAACACATTATCGTGAGTGAAATTACTTAACAAATAGTACGCTCCGATACCTGCATGACGACTCAAATGATGATTTTTATTGAGTTCGTTATTGGCATTATTGGCTTTTTCTTTTTCAAAATGCTTTAAATAATCTTCATACTTTCTTACCGCTTCTGGATGCTCTTTCCTGATGACTTCAATGATTTTATGCTGAAAAAAATCAGTTCCTTTTCCTAAATCGTGAAAGTAAACTAACAATATCCGCATAGCATTCAACTCTTCCTTAGTAACAAAGGAAGAGTTGAAATGCTTATATGAAAGCAATTTTTCAGAAATAAAGTCTAAACCTTGAAGATGCTCTTCTAAGGTGCGGTCAGGGTGGGAGAGTAGCGACATTAAAAGAAGATTATTCGTTGTGTTTTTGAATCCAATTCTAATTCTGTGCAATAATGAACCTGTGCTTTTATGCTGCGTGCCGAACGGTCTAAAAATAAATCTGTTCTTGCGGTTACATTACGTTCCGTATCCATTTCAAGCGCGTATTGGCTCAATTCGACTATTTCATTATTGTCTGAAAATGAATTCTGAAAGGCTACAAAAGCCTCACGCGGAATGACGGTATCAATATAATCAGTGATTTCGCCGATATTTCTACAGTCAAATTCACCAATATATTTAAAATGAGAAATGAGATTTGCCAATCCCATACTCGGCGTATATACTGCTGTATGGCTACTCAAATGCTGTTTTAAAGCATTGTAAACATCAGACTTTTTGTGCTTAAAATAAATACGATATTTTGGCTTGTAAACGTATTCTATCATTGTAGGCTTCCGATTGTCACTTGCCTTCATGCGTCCCAATACAGCACGTAAGTTAGTATTGATACGCTGCATTACAATCGGTTTCATAATCTGAATTGCCAAGTGACATTCACCAGGCACAAATGATTTGAGATATTCATTACCGACTTTATCCAAACCCAAAATTGCTCCGATATAACCGTATAAAGAGGTTTTGGAAGGAACAATATAAGACAGTTGTGAAGTTGTGGCAAAAATCTTTCGATAGTGCGCGTAATCCCCCGAAATATCAAAAACTAAAGTTTTATCCATGATAATTTTGGGTTATTTGGTGAATACAGGCGCACTTAGTTGAATGCGGTCGTCTTGTACTACGGTAACAGTTTTGATTTTATCGCTGTATTTTTCTAAAATACGGTTGAGTTCAGAAGTATTTACGGTCAAGTCTTTAATATCTTCCAACTCCTCGGCTTGCTTATCGGTATCAATTGTTAATCGTTCCAGTAATTCCCCTATGAAAAAATTTGGCTCGTTATAATCTACTTTAATAAGCAAACGGGGCATATGTCCTTTTTTAGAACGAGAGAGTAGATTTTTTGTCCCGTTCCAAAGTCCGTCCATTAGTTCTTTTACATCTGCCTCGGTCAGTTGCGTATGCTTTGCGGCATTTTCATTGATAACTCCATGAAAACCGATTAAACCGTAAGTGATGTTGTATTCTTCGCGGAAAGTTTTTTGTGACGCCTTATCGTTGCTTGCAAATGCTCCCGTTCCTTTGATAAAGTTTTCCTTTACCTCATGAAGAGAAGACCCCATACCAAATTGAACTGGACCAGTTAAATTAAAAACCTTTTTCTTGTCCTTCGGTGCCGATACTGCACCAAAAAGACGGGCATCAATGTATTTGTTGACAAAGTCATTTTTGTCTTTATAATTTTTACTTCGACCTTCACCAGTAACAACTTTTCCGTCTTCATCACGAATGAAAATGTCTCCTTTTGCGCCAGTTCCGTCATATCCTGTCTCATACAGATAGTCACGAATAGTTCTTTTTAATCGTACATCGGTTACGAGACATTTGCCCGTTTCCTCAACCATACGTGGGCGATTGGCATTCATCGGGTCTCCATTTGGATTACACTGTTTGCAGTCGTAAAGGAAAATTAATTCGCTGCGGTTTTTAACTATACTCATTATTTCTATTTTTTGTGGTTTAAAAGTGAAGGTTATTTATTTTTATTTTCAGCTGCATCTTTAGCTTCTTTACGCTCTTTGATGAGATGATTGGTAAATTTTTTCTGCATATTCAGTCCAGAAATGAAAGCGAAGGATTGGTCGTCGATGCTACATTTATTCCTTTCTAATAAAAGCGGAGTAATTTCAGAAATGAGTTTATCTAAGTAGATAGTTTCGTTTTTATAAATATGTCCCTTATCATTTTTTTTGATTTCTTGATATTCAGTTATTTTTTGCTTTAATCTGTTATATACGCGTTTAGAAATCTTATCTGTAATTACCAATCCATTTAGTTGATTGAAAAAAGGCTGACTATCTAACCTTTCTCGCTGTTTTTCTAACAATTTTTCTGTTGCACAGCCCAAAAAGAACAGACCTCTTAAAAATTTATTATCAAAAAAGTCATTGTGCTGCTCTACAAAGTCAAAAGCATTGAGAGCTAAATCTTGAGTTGTCATATCTATTGTTGATTTAGTGTTAAGGAGGTTAAGTTGAGAGAAAAAATGCCAAAGAGTAAAGGCTTCATAAGTACGCTGAATCCATTTGTATTTATTCTCCTTATGCTGTTTGAATTGTTGCCTTATTTCATCCAATAAGCCTTTTTTGAGTTTCTTTTCGTTGAGTTTATTACCGTAGAAAACGGACTCTAAAATTTTGAAGAAGAAAGGATGGAATGGCGTATCAAGTTTATCGTTTTTGATAAAGAAAGAATCAACTAAACTCATGGAAATATAGAATGAGATAAACTTACCGACTATTTTGAAGCCATTTTCAGTATTGTAAAACTTTTCAACGCTCCTTTTTGCCTTAAATATTTTACTCATTCTGGAGGGTAAAACATCACTTAGATTCAATTTTATTAAAAATTGAGCTTTGTTAGGAATGTAAAAAAGAAAGTCATAATAAATATTACTTGCACTTAATTTTTCATCAGATATTATTTCATGAAGTAACGTCTCATTACCGAGAACAGAATGTTTATCATCCTGAGGAATTGTATTTGTATTTTTTTCAAGGAGGTCGCTGAGTGCGTCTCTTATTCCTTCTTCTGTCACATTTATGAAATGAGGTAGAATAAAATATCGAAGAGCGCTACTTTTGTTTTTCGATTTTATTTTTCTGTAGAAAGGTTTGGATAATTTATTTAGAGCAAATGTCTTCGAACCTTCTAATGTATTAGCAGCTTCTTTTGAAACAGGGAACATTTTGTAAGATGCCTCGGAGTCGAAACCATTTCTATTAAATGTTGGGTCATTTACAGTAAACCCAAGTGTATCAACAAAACCGTAAACTTCACTTTGAAGCCCTGTAACGGAACATAGATAATTATCAGATTTTGATATTTTTATCCCCTCATAATTTTTTGAATAGTAACCGAGATTATAATTTTGGAGGAAGTATTGTTTAAAATATTCAATTTCTCCAAGCCATTTATCTTCTATCTTTATGGTGAAAATTAGTTTATCCTCTTTTCCTATTTCAATTTTTTTTAAGCTCTCGCCAAGGGTCTTAAATTTCTTGTTAAGAACATTTTTTCTCTTTGATTTTGCAATCTTGGTTTTTTCAAAATATTCAAAGTGATATTTTTCAATACAACTTATAAACTTGTCGAATGTTTTTTTACCATCTGTAACCGTAAACGTAGGGACGATATTTGCACCTTTATTAAATGCTTTATAGAGGTACATATCAGACAGAGTATCCCTTTTATCTTGGATAATCAGATTGTCTGAAAAATCAAAATTAGAATTCAGGTTTGCAATTATTACTTTAGCTTCTTTCCCTAAGTAGGGAACTTGCCAAGGTCTATAGTATTCGGGATATTCCTTTTGTAATACTTTCCCAATCCGATAAAGCGATTGTATCATAAAAATGGTTTTATAGAGTTCTAAAACTCAAATATATAGTTTTATTTTAATATTTAATACAAAGGTGAGAACTATTTTTGACGAATGTTGTCAAAAATGAAAAAGGTCTCAAAAACGAGCCAATAACCCATTTTGAGACCTTTTTAATCCAAATCTTAATTGAATTTGATAATTATTCCTTCATAAATCCAAATTCCGCAGTTCTTTTCCTCAAAAATTCCCGAAACTCAACCGGCTCCACATCACTAACATCCCCAGGCAATCCCAAAACAAATCGCCCAATCCCATAATAACTCAAAACCTCACCTTCATAGTACCAGCCATCCTTATCCTCAAAAAGATGCCGCCGCGCACTCACAAATTCCTCCCACATCAGATGATAGGCACGTTTATGTAAACGCATTCTGACGGGCAGCCAAGTCGTACCTGACAGACCAAATGCATCAATAGATTGAGGTGTGTATTCTGTTGTAAATTCTTCATTTGTGATATCGACACCTCCCATGCGAATGATTTTATATTGCCGTTGCATTTGTTCGGTGCGGCAATAGCATTGTAGTCTTGTGAAATCTTCACTGACGTAAAGAGGTTCTACGCTGCGTTCGGCTAATGTACCGTCTTGCGGAGATTGATAATTGAGGAGTTTGACGACTTTTTTTTGCTGGATAGCTTGGTCTAAAAGGAAGTGTTTAGAGGATTCGTGTAGGAGTGAAATTTGATGCGCAGAAGGCAGTCGTGGGTTATAATTTTCGGACTCGGGTAGGGGAGAGACCTCCGCTGCGTGTGGACTGGCGTTTCCCAAATGATATCTGGTTTTGTTCTTAACGACAGGATAATGCATTTTTTTCAGTACCTTCAGATAGCGGTAAACCTGACGTTGACTACTACTCAGTTCTCTTTGTAATTCTTTGACCGTGCGTGGTCGTTGTAAGAGGCTGCATAACTTAAAAATCTGCTGTACATTATGGTGCAGTTGTTTGTTTTCCATATCTCTTCTCGGCTACTATTTTTGTTTTGGAGAAGTGATTAGCGATTTTGTGTGACGATTTAAAAGAGGTTTCTATGCCCTAAAGGGTTTTCTCATAAAAAATTGCAAGCTTAACTTTCTATTTTTACTTGTTCTTTTCTGCGTTTGCTTGCGCGAGCAAAAGGGTATGCGCTCCAAAAGAACCAAAAGAGCGTTCCCGATAGAAATGCGGGACAGGCTGAAA
>CAZQTE010000283.1:0-7947 GCA_964595615.1 uncultured Saprospiraceae bacterium | reverse complement strand
TTAGGGAATTAATATTAAAAAATCTCTTTCTCACACAAGATGAGAAAGAGATTTTTTTGATACCTATGGACTATTAGAGTCTTATTATTGACGCTAAAAATAAGGCTATTCCATTCCATCAATAAAATCCTCTCCTACTAGTACATCGTAAAAACCTTTATCTAAGTCTTCACCTGTAGGAGCAAATTCTCCACCCAAACTCTTCGCTAAGAATTGTTCTGCAATTGTCCAAAATGAAACCCATGTTCCTTGTTGAGCAAAATTATGTCCTTCTTCAGGATAATCTAAATAAAGTACATCCTTTTCAGCATCAGATAATGCATTTGCAAATTTACCAGACTGTTCTTCACTGGATACACGTGCATCTTGTCCACCTGAAACAAGCATAACAGGAGCACTTACTTCATCTACATAATTAATAGGAGATGCTTTTTTCAAAATAGCTTTTCCTTCTTGTGTACTAGGGTCGCCCACGCGTTTCGTCCAAATCTCAGAATCTCCTTTATCTTCCATATATTGAGTCAAATCTGATACTCCAACCATTGATATATGACAAGCAAACTCCTCAGAAGATAAAGTAGCACCTGCCATTGCAGCGTAGCCTCCGTAAGAATAACCCCAAATACCTACTTTATCTTCTATTGCAATACCTTCTTTTTGTGCCCAACGAGAAATGTCAACTAAATCTAGGCGCATTTTACCGCCCCATTGCTTATCCCCTGCATCTGTAAAAGACTTTCCTAATCCGCCCGAACCTCTAAATTCAACATTCAAAACAGCATAACCACGGTCTGCTAATAATTGGAAGTTGCGTGTCACAGCCCAATTATTCCAGTGCATAACACCTTTCCAAGGACCTCCATGTACAAAAAGTATAGTTGGCAATGCTTGGTCAGGATAACCGTCGCCGTCGCCATCTGAGTCCGCTGGTATATACAAGTGTACAGGCAATTTCATCGCATCACGTGTACGTACTGTAAAACGTGTACGCTCTGCCATCTTATAGGCTTCAAGTTCTTTATTATCAGAGAAAAGGCGTGTCAATTTTTTATCTTTTCGATTAAAATAATAATAAACTCTTGGTCCACCTGTTAATTCTTTCACTATCCAAATATTACCGTCTTCGCTTTGTTCGGAGACACTTGGGCTACCACGCATTTCTTTTTCTAACCATAGCATGTCACTCTCTGTTGCTTTATCCAAATAAGAACGACGTGCATCAGCATAAGAACCTAAAATCATTTGAGGTTTACCTTCAGAATTAACTAAAGCCGTAATCGCTAATAAATCAGTTAAATCATCCTTGGCTAAGGTTTCTTCTTTACCCGAATCCACACCAATAGATTTTAACACTGCTTTATCACTTTCAGAATTATCGGTGTAATAAATCTTACTACCATCTTCACTTACGGAAACTATTTTTTGATATCCTCCAATAAAACGTCCTACATCTGGTTCATTTTCACATATCAGCTCCCAAGTACCCTGAGATTTTCGATAAAGAGAAATACCTCCTTGTTTATTCTTTTTTGAAGCTGCTTTGACTTGAAATAACCCGTCAAAATACCAGTTATCCATCTCTCCCAACAATCCTATTTTTCGTGGTTTCTGTCCTGCAAGATCAATCAACCATACACCTTTTTGTGCAATATCATCACTCTCAAATCGCAGAGCAACACGAGAGTTTAATCGACGCGAAAATGCTAATATTTCTATACCATTAGACTTAAATGGTGTAACATCTTTAACTGAAGAACCTTGGGCAAAAAAGACTTTTGCAGATTCCTTACTTTGAGCTATCGCAACTACTCCATTATTATAAGTAGGCGCATAGGACTTAATATTTGAAGGAAAAACAATATATTTTTCTAAACTAGAACTTGCAGGTTCTTGAAAATATAAAGTGTCACTTCCACCTGAGCGGCGATAGTAAACTTTTTTGCCATCTGTTGAAATTTTTACTTGAAAAATATCAGCATCCTGCATTAATAAATCTCGCGGGATGAAAGTTTTTTCGGGTTTTACATCTCCTTGCGCACAAGAAAATGATGTAATAAAAAATAAAAGAAATAAAATATTGAAGTACTTCATGTTCATCGGTTTAGTTTACTTTAGGAATCATAAGTAATCAAATCTGATTACTTAGTAAGAACAAAATAGGCTTGTTACCATCTAAAGTCTTTTGTCTAAAATCTAACAAGGGAACAAAAGTCCAAAATTTTGCCAGTTTAACAAAAAGCCTTTGACAGAACGTAAAAAAATGTTTTGACTTGTGTGAAAATGTAAAAAAATAGGTAGAAACAAAAAAAAGCGCATCAGACATTCATCTGGTGCGCTTTTGTTAATAGCAATCTTGTGAAAACCTTCGGGGCAAATAAATTGCCCCTGAAGGCTGAAATCACCCGACTGTTATGAAAACATCTTTAGGTTTTGAATTGGGACATTTATTGTTGTTATAACATTAAATGATAGGACAAATATAATTCCATTCCATGAAATTACAATAGAATATATCAAAAATCCTTAAAATAGCGCAAAATAAGCTCGTATACATTTTGTTTGGTATGTTTTTTTCAAAATTTTTGTTCAAAAAAATTAATATTAAATTAACATTTAAACATTCGTAATTAAATATAGTCTCTCAAAAAATTCGTTCCTTAACAAATTTTTCCGACCGAAGGTACGAGACAAGTACAATAGAAAAGGTCCAAAAAATCATGTCATACCTCAACAATAGTTCCTCTTTTATCATAAAAATTAAAATATAAAATACAAAATACCTATTTTCGGGCTTTGTATTTTTCCCTTCATTAAAAATCAGATAATGAGCATAAATTTTCTTTCAAAAGCTGCATCTCTAGTTTTAGTATGTACACTACTTTTGGTTAGCTGTAGAACCGATCCAAGTACAGTAACGGAAACGAGTACTGTACAATTCAAAAATGCAGGAAGTAAAACGGTGTATATGGGATTGCCTGTACAACTGAAAACATTAAATCCTATTAGCACAAGCTCGCCTTATCCAGAGATTATTTATAACAATGCCATTCAACCTTTAATGGATATTGACTTAAATACTTATGAAATTGTTCCTGTTTTAGCCCAATCGAAACCAAAAGTAACAGAAATAACAGAAGGTAAATACGCGGGTGGTGTCAGCTATACTTATCAAATTAAAGATGGAGCAGTGTGGGATGATGGAAGTCCTGTAACGGGAAAAGATGTTGAATTTTCAGTAAAGGTCGTATTTGCCCCCAAAGTTAATTCTAGACATTATAGTCCTTATTATGCTGAATTTAAAGAGATACAAATAGACCCAGATAATCCTAAAAAATTTAGTGTTATTTTGGGTGAAAAATATTTTTTAGGTGAAGAAGCTTCTGGAATTATTCGTGTAATGCCTGAGTACATTTACGACTCCAAAAAAGTTTTACGAAACTTTAGTTTGATAGACTTAAAAGACAAAGAAAAGTCAGCTAAATTAGCCGAAAACAATCCAGAACTAATCACTTTTGCAGAAGAATTTAATTCTCCTAAGTTTAGTAGAGAAGTATTAGCGGGTAGTGGTCCTTACAAATTTGAAGAGTGGGCAACAGGTCAACGTGTAATTTTATCTAAGAAAAAAGACTGGTGGGGAAATAAATATAAAGGGCAAAATTCTCTTTTTGAAGCAAATCCAGACACTTTGTTTTACCGAGTGTTTACGGATCAAACTGCATTAGCAATTTCGGTAAGGAATGAAGACCTTGACGCCGCTTTCGGCTTAAATGTTCAGGATTTTCTAGACATGAGAGAAAATGAAAACTTGAAAGAGCGTTTCAATTTCTTCACACCACAAGAATTTAGTTTCTACTTTATTTATCTCAATTCGCAATCGCCTTTACTTAATGACAAAGGTGTCAGAAGAGCCTTAGCACATTTAACAGATGTAAATTCTATTATTACAAATCTTTATGATAATATGGCAACGGCACAGCCTGGTCCTATTTCAACTTTAAACCCTGTATTCAACAAAGAGCTCAAACAGGTGGAATATAATCTAGAAAAAGCTAAAGCATTACTAGCAGAAGCTGGCTGGACAGATAGTGATGAAAATGGGATTTTAGATAAAGAAATAGACGGAAAAAAAGTAGAAATGAAATTAAGAAACTTGGGTTCAGAAACTAAGTTTTCAAAAGATTTATCTGCTTATTTGGCATCTTCTTTTCAAGATGCAGGAATTGTTTTAGAAACAGAGGTATTAGAGTTTAATACTTTAAGACAAAAACTAAACAAACGGGAATATGATATCTCAAGTGGAGCGCTTGGAGGAGCGCCAAGTCCTCCAGATTATTACCCAGTATATCATACCTCTTCAGATACTCCTACAGGCTATAATCGTTCAGGTTTTGGTAATGCAGAGTCTGACAAAATCATAGAAACAATTCGAAGCACTTTAACGGCGGAAGCTCGATTACCATTATATAAACGACTTCAAGAAATACTCTATGAGGAACAAACTAAAATCTACATGTTTTCTCCTAAAGGAAGAGTTGTCATAAGCAAGCGATTGAAGGGTGATGGTTATGGATATAAACCATTTATTCATGCGCCTTCTTTGCAATTTGTTAATGCTAAATAGACTTGTTGTTCTCCTAAACAGCGAGAGAGGAAATGTAATATCCTCTCTCGCTTTTTTAATCATTTCATGCTCAAATTCTTATTCAAACGTATCCTCATTTTTCTACCTACACTAGCAGTAGTGAGCCTAATAGCTTTTGGCTTGAGTCGTGTACCTAGTGGAGACCCAGTTGACAATTGTTTTGATCTCAGTGGAGAGGTAGATAGTCGTCTTAGCTATGAATATGCAGAGAAAGCGTATAAGGAAAGAGCAGAAGAATTAGGTGTTCACCTCCCTCCATTTTATTGTTCATTTACAGCGCAGGCTTATCCTGATAGTTTATATAAAATTACTAGAAAAACGAAACGGGAAACGATTGAAAAGTTAATCGCACAATATGGTAATTGGTCTGAGATAGAGTCTTATGCTAATCAATTAAAAACTACTGAATTAGCTGTACTAAACACTACTTTTGCTACAGATGAAAACAATAAAATCCAAGCTTTGCGCGAGTTGCGTCAATTACCTTTGGCTTACAAGGATAATGTTATTGAAGGTAGACTAATGGGCTTACAAAAAGCTATTCAAAAAGACTCCATCTTAAATCTAAAATTAGCTAATCAGGTAGACTCATTAATATCTAATTTTGCGGCTATCAAAGCAAATGCAACACCTAGTAAATTGTACTTACCAGATTTTAAATGGTATGGATTTAACAATCAATACCACAATTGGATGACTAACTTTTTAAGTGGTGATTTTGGTATTTCTTGTGTAGACAAGCGTCCTGTCATAGACAAAATGAGCGAGGCTATTTTTTGGACTCTGTTGATGAATATTTGCGCGCTACTCCTAGCTTATTTGATTGCTATTCCTTTAGGAGTAAAATCTGCGGTTATGCGTGGTTCTCGATTTGACAGATTTGTATCTGTTGGTTTGTTTATCCTCTATTCTTTACCTGTTTTTTGGATTGGAACAATGGCTTTAATGTTTTTTGCGACGCCAGAATATGGAATGCAGATATTTCCTGGAGTTGGCTTAGGAGACTCGGGCGCAAATGCACCATTTTGGACAAGATTTGGGGAGCGAGCCAGTCATTTAATCTTACCTGTACTCTGTTTAACTTATCCTACGCTTGCTTTTTTATCACGCCAAATGCGCGGTGGCATGACGGATGTTTTGAAAAAGGACTTTATACGAACAGCACGTGCTAAAGGTCTACCAGAAAGTCAAGTAATTAGGAAACACGCTTTTCGTAATTCTCTCTTTCCGATTATTACTTTATTAGCTTCCGTTTTCCCTCGAATTTTGAGTGGTTCTGTCGTATTAGAAGTCATTTTTAATATCCCAGGAATGGGAAAACTAGCTTTTGACGCACTTTTCTCACAAGACTGGAATGTTGTATTTACCGTCTTAATGTTGGGTGCGATAATGACAATGATTGGAATATTAGTGGCAGATATTTTATATGCTTGGGCAGACCCGAGGATTAGGCTGAAGTAAATATGAAATATGAAAATTCACAGCTTCTTTTGACATAGGGACGGGGCAAATAATCCTATCTATACTTTACTTCCATTATAAAAATGCTATCCTGCAATGGCGGTAGCCAGCGTTTAAAAGGAAAAGCTTTAACACGCTTGTAGCCTTTTACATCTCCAAAAGTTACTGCGTAATAATCCTTTTCAATCCACCAAGGGCTTTTTCCGCCAAGCCATTTCTTTTGTCCTGGCTTACGATGCCAGCCATTAAATTCAAATCCACCGTCGATTTGATTAGTGGGAATTTTCATTTCCTGTGTTAAATGTTCTAATGCATCTTTTTTTGCTCTGTGCCAAGCTAAATAATCATGTGTTCCTCCAATAGAATAAAGACTCATCACTAATAAAGCAATCATGGCCAAAGTTGAATATTGCGCATTCCATTTTCGATTGACTATAAATATCAACATTAAGACAAAAGGAAATAATTGGATGAGATATCTATCAAAAAACAAAGTCTCTAACATCAAAAAGCCACTATATATCAAGATATTCATCGCTGCAAAAAGTGCAGATACAAACTGAGGGTTTTCTTTTTTGAGACTTTTAAATACGACAGGTAAGATGCTAAATGTTAATAGAGTTCCAGCGCAAAAAAATAGACATTTCACAAAGTTTCCTTGGCTTACAGTTAATTTAGGAATATTAGAAAAATGTTGTCCGTCTTTTAGTAAAGTTGGACCTAAGGCAATGCCGTTAAAAATATTTCCCCAAAACACATGAGCTATCCCTACACCCAAACAAGCAATTAAAAATAGAACAAGTCCTACTACTATTTTTCGTGATACGATTGTCAATGCGAGCTGTTCATTTTGATCTTTCTTCCAAAATTTAAATCGCCCCGTAAGCAAAACAACTGGCAATAAGAACATGCCAATATAACTCGCCAACAATCCTATTCGCTGCATCGTCCCCAACCAAAAGTCTTTATTCAAACGCTTCATTAAACGTGAAATATCATCATAATTATCAGGTAAATCTTGTACTGTCGCAAACCATTTCAAAAATAATACATAAGCCAAGATACCCGAAATTAATGGCACTACGGCGAAAAATAGATTTTTAAGATTGCGATAGTTAGGATAAATCAAAGCACGAATAGCATAAGTAAAAAGAAATGCAGCGGGCAACATTAATCCCAACTGACGCACTAAAGTCGCGGCTATCGTGAAAAATATGGCTAGAATAAAAGTAAGCAATTGCTCTCTTTGCAAAAATCTATTGAAAAAATAAACCGACAAAACCATGAAAGAAAAAAAAGGAATATCAGTCATAAAAGTATAGGATAGAGAAAAGAAAATCGGACTAAAACCTATGTTTAAAGTTGCCAAAAGTGATAAGCGACGACTTCCTCCCAAATCTCTCAATAACAAATAGCAAGCAGATAAACCAATATATGCCAAAATCAAAGTCGAAAAACGCAAAACGGTAAAGGAAAATCCAAAAATCGATGTAAATACTGCTCCCCACAAAACTTGTGCTATCAAAGACATCGCTAACCAATCATCAAATAAAAATACGCCCAACTCACTTAAATTATAGACTGTTTTTCCATAACTAAAATCATCATTCAAGGGAAAATCTCCTATAGGATTAACCAAAACGATTCCTATAGACCATATAATAGCCAAACTAAGCAAAGCAGGTACGGATTTGGCTGTACTTGCTAAGTTGGAAATGATATTAGAAAAATCAAACATAATGCGCAAGGTAGAGAGAAACCGAAAAATGGCCGCCTATTTAGCAAATTAATATGCAACCCTCTACCAATATGTCTCGTCTTTTATTCGTTATTTTACAGCACCA
>CAZQTE010000282.1:0-7966 GCA_964595615.1 uncultured Saprospiraceae bacterium | reverse complement strand
ATTTACAAATGTTCCCGGTAGGGTTTCCCTCCTTTAGGAGGGACGGAAGGGAGGTGCTTCATCCGACCCGAACGCCAAAAAAACAAAATCGCTGCATCCACCACCAACTTTTTTTCGCATTTGCTTATCACTTGACATAACAGCTCAAAACAATCTAATCCGTACAGCGTATTTCAAAAATGTAAGGTCTTACTCACAAACACACAAGAAACTCTAATTAGCAAGCCTAATGAAATCACCTTTTCAACAAGCAAAGAATATAATGAAAAACCTTATCCTAAATTTAACCTTAATTTTTACCTGTTTATTTACAGGTAATCTATTCGCTCAACAAGATTCTATCTTTATAGAAGGACCGACCAGTGTTTGTGTGGGGGAATGTGCAACTTACTACTTTACGGCTTACGGAGAACTAGCCCCTTTTCCGATTTGGTCTGTTAGTGGGTCTGTACTCCAAAACGGCGAAAATCCTGCTGTAATTT
Organism: uncultured Saprospiraceae bacterium; assembly: GCA_964595615.1. Taxonomy (GTDB): domain Bacteria; phylum Bacteroidota; class Bacteroidia; order Chitinophagales; family Saprospiraceae; genus JAHDCG01. The sequence continues at coordinate 7,484 of CAZQTE010000282.1, read as the reverse complement.
GTTTTGATATTCCTGGTGTAGCCTTCATCAGTGCTTTTGATGATGAATTTGGCGTAGAAGCTGGTATTTCTGTGTCTGTCAATGAGTCTATCTTTACCGAAATCGAAAGTAGCGCAGCAGAATGCCCAGATAATGCCGATGAAGAATGTGAAACCGTGTGCGCGGGCACGACAGTCACCTACACTCTTCCTAATGTAAGTGCAGATGTGTCTTGGACTATCTCTGGTTCAGATGACTATGAAATCTCAGGAAATTCCGTCCTTGTCAACTGGAACACGCCAGGAACAGGAACTGTTGAGGCGGTCTCTATGGGGCAAACTACTGGCGGATTGAATATTAATTGTGGCGTATTTGAAAATTCGGGACCCAACACTATTGGTTCAGGATATGTGTATATAGAAGGGAATGCAGGAGGATATGAATTGTCGATTGAAGGGGCAAACGGAATAAATTTAGTCATGTCTGGTACTAATGGATTGAATATAATAGACCAGTTAGAGCCAGGTACTTATTCGGTAACTGTAATATCTGCTGATGGTCAGACAGCTATTTGTGAATTTTTAATCCCATTTGATTTTGAATGTTTTCTAACTGTTTTTCCTGAAGAAATCCAATCTAATACGGCCTGTAACGGACAATGTAATGGTCAAGTAATATTAGGGGTAAATGGTTTTTCTGCCCCATATACTTTTCAATGGAGTAATGGCTCAACTACCCAAAATTTAGACTTTGCGTGTGCAGGTACCTATTCTGTTACCGTTGTTGATGGTAATGGCTGTTTAGCAGTACAAAATTTTACTTTAGCCGACTTCGGTTGTCAACCTACTTGTGGCTCAGAAGCATCAATCTGTGTAGAAATATTAGAAGAACCAAATGCTGAATTTACCTCAGTACCCGCCCCAAATGGCAACAATATAGAAATCTGTGAAGGTCAAACGGTTTTCTTTGAAAATCAATCAACTGGCGCAGAGACTTTCATTTGGGATTTTGGTGATTTTAATACTTCTGTTCAGGCAAATCCAGAGCATACCTACGAAAACCCAGGAACTTATACCGTTTCTTTAATTGCGCGCAATGAATGTTTTTGTTCTGATACAACTTCTATGACCATTAATGTCATCGATGCAGATATTCCAGACATTGGATGTGTTGGCACTATCTGTGAAGGCGAATCTGTTACTTATACATCAGGCGCAGATTGTGGCACATTCAACTGGGCGATTAGCGGCAACGGAATGATACTCGACGGTGGTGGTTCTAATGATGATTTTATTACGGTAGAATGGGGGAATGGTCCTTCTGGTTCTGTCGAATTATCGGTTGAGGGCTGTTCAGGCAATGTTTGTACGCTACCTAATGTTGAATTTATTCCAATTATCAGCGATGCTGCAACTATTGACGGACCAAATCAAGTTTGTAATAATAGCGAAGCAATTTATGCTTTACCAAAGTACGACGGTACAGATTATGTTTGGACTGTTTCCAATTTTGGAACTATCGTTGACGGACAAGGAACACACCGCATTACTGTAGATTGGAACGGAACAGTGCCCAATAACGCACAATCAGTATCTGTTGATTATGAAAATTGTTATCTCGGATGTGGTGGTTCTGATGTATTATCGGTTTCTATTCTTCCTGAGTTTTATGTTTTAGGTCAGCCTTCTGCCTGTGAAGATGGAGAAGCAATCTTCTACGGTAAAAATGCAGAAACAGACGGTCAAGCCTCTTTAAATTGGCAATTATTTGCTCCTGACGGCTCCGTTTCTTATACCTCTGTCGGTGCGTCTATATCTGAAATGATACCATTCAATGATGGCGCAGGAACTTACCGCTTAGTAGCAACACCTGGCATCGCAACAGATTGGTGTTCAACAGACTATGAACTTTTAATCGTAGTGGAATCTAAACCTGATGCTCCAACTGCAATTAGCGGTGAGGTGACTGTATGTGCAGGCGAACCTTATGCCTATACGGCTATTTCGACATTGGCAAATGCGGGATTCGTATGGCAAATCAATGACGGTGGTACAATCACAACCGCCGAAGGAAATCCAATCAATGTCGTATGGAGTGGCAGTGGTAGCTATGAAATATCAGCTGCTCAAATTGATACAGACGGACTCAATTGTCAGTCAGATTTTATCTCTCAAACTGTTAATCCAATCGGTGGCATCACAGTCACAGGTGATGATGATGTATGTTTAGAAGAAACCGTAATTTACACAGCGACTGATTATGTAGGTGTAGATTATGATTGGACAATTAGTCCAGCATCTGCGGGGACAATCGCCTCTGGTGCGGGTAAAAGTGAAGTAGAGGTTTTCTGGACAAGTGCGACAAATGCTACTTTAACATTAACTGTTTGTGGTAATATAGAAGCAACAAGTGTTTTGGTTCGTCCAAAGCCAATTCCAGTAATCAGCGCACCAGAATGGTTATGTTTTAATGAAACAGCTACGATTTCAACATCTGTGACTTATGATACTTACGATTGGAAAGACGAAGATGGAATAACAGTTTCTAACTTAGCAACACCAGACTTAGGTCCAGGATTCTATGATGTATTGGTAACGAATGAATTTGGCTGTACAGAAAATATTTCATTTAAGATTAGCCAATATCCACCTCCGACGGTGAGTATTTCAACACCAGATGCATCTAATATTTGTCCACCAGAAGGTGACCCGTATCCAACATTCTACGCAGAAAATACAGAAGCGGGATATAATTTTCAGTGGTACCATAATAATGTGGCAGTAGGAACAGATTCTCCAATTTTTGCTACTTCTGCAGGCGGTAGCTATCAAGTTGAGGTAACAGATATTAATGGCTGTTCTGTTTTGTCGAATATTGCCAATGTTGATGATACTTGTAGCGACGGAGACCCAGGAGGAGGACAATGTAATGGAGGAGGAACAATTGTTTGTGATCCAGACATCGACTACGTTTTCTTTGATGCCATTCAAACCGCAGAATGTAATACATTTGAATTTGTGAGCACAACTCCAAATCAAGTAAGTGTTAACGGCTGGAATTTTGATGATAATACAGGCAGTCTTGAAGAAAGTCCAACACACACTTTCGAAAATGCAGGTTTTTACCGCGTAATTTTAAATGCAACAATTGATTTAGGAGGCGTAGATGTAGTCTGTGAAGGAACAGGCATCGTAACTGTTCCTGTAGCCGCAAAATTTGATGCACAGTCTGCTTGTGCAGGCGAAGAATTAATATTTACCGACTTATCGACATTCATTCCGGGAGAAGGAATCGCGAGTCGTATTTGGGATTTTGGTGACCCATTGAGTGGTGTAGACAATACATCAACAGATGCAGAACCAACCCACATTTATAGTGCAGAAGGCACTTACACGGTGACTCTAATCGTCACAAGTGACAATGGTTGTATTTCGATTAAAACATTAGATGTTTTAGTTTATCCAAATCCAGATGTCAGTTTTTTACAACCAGAAGTTAACTGTGCTGCGACATCATTAGAGTTCAACTCTCTCGTTTCATCTAATGTAACAGAAGTCGTTTGGGACTTTGGTGATGTAGCTAGCGGTGACGCAAATACATCGACTGCTTTTACAGCTTACCATGAGTTTGCGACACCAGGTGTTTACACTGTAACACTAACAGCAACAAGTATTTATGGCTGTTCTGAAATCTATTCACTGGACATTACCGTCGAGCCAAATGGCTTGAATGGAGACATCGCAGCCGCACCAAGTGCTACGCTTTGTGATGGAGATGTAGCGACTTTGACTGCACCTCCTGGCGGAATAGCTTGGGAGTGGAGTACTGGAGAAACAACAGAAAGTATCACGGTCAACACTGCTGATGTTTATGAAGTTACGATTACTGATGACTTTGGTTGTACTTATTCTCCTGATGGATTAGCGGTTGATGTATTGCCATTGCCACAAGGCGATATTTATGCAGTAGAATATGACGATTTTGGAAATCCGATTAACTACAATTTCAATACGCAAGAAGTCTGTGAAGGCGAAGATGTCTTTTTGGAAATCGAAGAAAGTCCGAATTACTCCTATGTATGGAGTACAGGTTCAACGACTTTTGAGGAAGAATTCTCAGAAGACCGTGGTAATCAATTGACAGAAGGAACTTATGATATTTCTGTCAATATTACTAATGATGATACAGGCTGTACGAATATCAGCACTTACCAAGTTATCGTACATGGCGTACCTCAAAATGTGACGATTGTTTCTGATAGTGGTTTCCCAATTTGTGCGGGTTCAGGTGCGACATTGAGTGTACAGAGTCCAAATGCAGCTTATGATTATGTTTGGAATACAGGCGAAATCGGAACAAGCATTGTCATCATCGCAGGTGGTGAATATTGGGTGACAGCAGTTAATGAATTTGGTTGTGAAGGGGAGTCTAATCACATAGATGTAGAAAACGCACCAGATATTGACAAAATTCCTGACGGATGTCATACACGTTGTGCACCAGACACGATTTGTTTACCGACTATGCAGAATATATCTTCCTACCAATGGTATTTCAACAATGTTGCAATTCCAGCACCTGAGGGAACTATTCCTAATCTCATCGCAGAGGAAAGTGGAGAATATTACTTAGTTATGGAAGATATCTTTGGATGTACTGCCACTTCTGACCCATTAACTTTAGACCTTTACGACGGATTTGGTACGATAGCAGGAGAAGTATGGTTAGATGTCAATGAAAATGGAATGATAGACGCTGGTGACCAATTAGTTCCAGATGTCAACATTGATATTTTTGATAATGCAGGTACGAATCAAGGAACTGCAACGACTAATAATACAGGTGAATACGCTTTCCCGAATATCTTATCAACGGAGTACGACATGGTCTTAGACACGATGTCTTTACCAGAGGAAACAACTTATACTATCTACGAAATCGCTACAGAATTAGTAGGTTGTGATGCTGAAGAAACAGTAGATTGGTTGATTATTCCATTCTGTGAGGATACCGATGAAGGTTTGACATTTATCTCTTGTGACGGTGCACCTGTCGTCTATGAAGGCGTAAGCGTTGATGCAGGAACAGAAGAAATTGTGACTTTAGTGAATTCTAATGGTTGTGATAGTGTGGTGACGGTAACCGTAGTTGATGCATTTACACCACCTAGTTCCGAGACTTATGAGGTATGTGGAACTGAGACGATTGTCGTTGAAGGTATCACTTTGTCAGCAGGAGATACACAGGACATTAGCTATATGAATGAATACAATTGTGAATATTTTGTCACTGTGTCTGTTGTTGATGCTGCATCACCAAGTAGTTCTGAGAATTTCACAGTTTGTGAAGACGAAACAATGGAATTCAATGGAATAACAGTCAATGCAGGCGAAACAGAAGATATTCTCTATACAAATGCCGCAGGTTGTGACTCTTTAGTAACGGTAACATTAAATACTTTCTCGGCAGCAAGTTTCATCGCAACAGCAGAAGAATCTTGTTGGAATGTCGCAGACGGTAAGATTATAATAGAAATGCCAACAGGCGGCGCAGCACCGTATGAGTTTAGTTTAGACGGAGTTGGCTATGGTGTGGAAACTGAATTTACAGACCTTATCGGTGGAGATTATACAGTATATGTTCGTGATGCTAATGGTTGTGACATTAGCTATGAGTTAGAAGTACCTACAAGTCCACGTTTAGAAGTCCAAGCACTTGACCAAATCATTGATTGTGATGAGACAGATGTTGAACTAGAAGCCTTTGTCAATGGAGGACGCGGAGATATTTCAATAGCATGGATAACAGGCGAGATTGGAGATACAACAGAAGTACTCACAGTGGAAGAACCAGGTATTTACACCTTTACTGCGACCGACGCTTGTGGTACGACGGAAATAGAGGCAGAAGTAGCTTATGAAATGGATACGCGTTTATCTCTTATCTTCGTACCAAATGCTTTCTCTCCAAACAATGACGGGATGAATGATAAGGCACGTGGATTTGCTGCTGCTAATATTGAAGTCTTAAGTTATGACCTAATGATTTTTGACCGCTGGGGTAACCTGATGAAAGAGGTCAAAGATGTCAATGACGGTTGGGACGGTACCTACAATGGTGTTGAAATGACAACGAATGTCTTTACTTATATCTTGAAATCGCGGGTTGTGAGTTGTGGAATTGAGAAAGATATTAGCATGGCTGGAGATATAACATTAGTGCGCTAAGGTTCATTTAAAGAATGTTCAAACTGTTATAAGTTATTTTTTTAATGACCCTAAGCAAAGGGCAAATCGAGTTTATGACTTGGTTTGCCCTTTTTTATAGCGATTCTCATCGCCTTTCTAAACGTGAAAATCCTGTTAAAATTTTGACCCAAAAGTAACTTGGAACGATATTCGACGTCTCAACAATAAATTCCCTCCTCGCTCTCAATCCCCGAAGAGCAATTCTCCATTCTTCCAAATTAGAAAAAAGATTAATTATTTTAGTAAAAGTGATTTAATCATAATTTGATATAATTTGCTTTTACATATCATCAAATTCACTACCACATGAATAAGAAGTACTTGTGTGCACTAGGATTATTTTGCACATTTTCAATGAATAGCTTGGTCGCTCAGAATGAAGAAGTAGCCAGTGCAAAGCTTTTCATTACCTATCAAAAATCCGATAACTCCAATCAAAAATCAAATATCTATTTAAAAGGAGAAGAAGCATATCAATTTGATGTAGCTGATTTTCTAGCAAAAAATAAAAACGAAAACTTGAGCATCAATGGTGGTGCGACGGTTAATAATGAAAAAATTAGCTGGAAATACAATTCTGCGGATGTAGAGGAGTCTGCTGATAAATTTTCACAAGTTGTAACTTCTATTGAGAAAATTCCTTTTTTAGGTGTTTCGGTAAAAGCTACAGAAGACTTTTCGGGAGCTGAAGTTACTCAAATTATCGAAGGTACATCTGCTGAGGCTTACGGTTTGGAAGTAGGGGATGTCATTACTTTGATTAACAATTCTGAGATTTCAACGACTTGTGATTTGACTATCGCAATTAATCAATCTGAAATTGGGGATATCTTAGACATCGACTTTGTGAGAGCAAATGAAAATGTGACACTAGAGCCAGTATTGGGTTACCGCCTGCACAAGAAATTGTCTTGGGAACCTAATACAGAAGGAACTACAATCGCTTTAGAAAATACTACAGCGAATGTTCAGAATGCAGATTTATCTGTTTATCCAAATCCAACTGGCGGGATAGTACAATTCAAGTACTCCACTACTCAGAAGGGTGACGTTCAAATGAACTTAACAGACATTATGGGACGTGTGGTCATGACTAAAAAGATTGAGAAATTCTCTGGTCTTCATGAAGAAATGCTTGATTTAAAAGGCATGCAAGACGGTGTTTATTTCTTGAATATCGTGCAAGGAGAGGAAGTAAGAACGGAGAAGATTGTATTGCAGAAAGGCTAATTTTTCTCGTTTGAGAATATGAATGAG